>JALNWE010000006.1 GCA_023231065.1 Bacteroidales bacterium | reverse complement strand
CGATCCCATTGCTGTACATGCCCACCAATATGCTGCTCTTTTTCCAATATGACGACTTCAAGATCATTTTCCGCCAGCGCAATGGCAGTGGTCAATCCTGCCACTCCTGACCCTATAATAATTATTTTCTTTTTCATCCTAATAGAACTTAAGGAATGAAGGAGATTTTGGTTTGCCCATGGACATGCCTTCCTTATTCAAAAATTTTTGTTCAGCATCATAGGGTATCCCCATTTTATCAAGCAGAGGTTCAACTGGTACCTGATGAACCTGTAAACCCAGGTCCCATGGATTATATCCAAGGATCATTCCAGCTAATTCTTCATAGGTCAGTACGGGGATTCCTTGTCCGTTCTCACCATAAGTGATTCCTTCCATTTCACTAAGGGTATATTGCCAACGGTCAAGGAACATAGGACATCCGGGGCAGTTGGTGAGAATAAAATCTGGTTTATAAGGCGCCATTGAGTCAAATTTCTTTTTAGAACAAGACATGGAATAACCCCGGTTTGCCTGAATCAGATACTGTCGGAAACCAAAACCACAACAATGACGTCTTTCGGGGTAATCGATCACTTCACCTCCCCATCCTTCTATCATTCCGACTAAAACATAAGGATATTCGGCGCCACCAACGCCTTTGCTGGGGAACATTTTTGAATAATGGCATCCGATATGTTCTACTCCGCGGAGAGGTCGACCGGTGAACTGATTGATCAGACGGTATTTTCCCTTATCAGCAATTTCTTTACGGAATTTAAAAATAACATCACTGGCATGGGATAAATTTTCAGGTTTTGTGAACTCCCGCCCTGTGGCTTTTCTCAGATGTTCCCTGACCCTGGCTTCCACTTCCGGAAAATGATTCCAGGTTTCAAGAATCTCTGTATATAATCCGAAAGAAGTTATACAGGATGTAGTGAAATTATGATAACCCGATTCAGTCATCAATGCAAACTGCCGGGCAACCATGGTCATTGTTGTTTCAAAAGGGACAATATCGCTGTGATAACCAATGCCTGAACAGGTTGTGTGGGCTGCATTTTCATATACGTCTTTATTCAGTTCCTCCCTCATGATGCGGAGAAAGGTCTTTTCTGAAGCAGGAAAAAAGTTTTGGCGAACACAGCTCCTGACATAGAAATATTGATCTTCTGCTATTTCTTTTTGATAATCCTTCCAGATACGGCGTTTGCCTTCAACCTTCATAACTTCTTCCCGTGATGTTTATTATTGGTTGTATAAATATGTTTCATGTAATCGCTATTCGGGCTGTCGTCAAGATTTAGTCCCATCTCAGCAGCTTTTTGTTTGGAATATTCTTCAATGGTATTGAATCTTTCCGTTCCTCCTGTTTCATCAAATATTCGGCCGATTTCATCCAGATCTTCCTGAGGGATTTTACGGAGGATACCGGGGCCACTCTTATTATAATTAGCGCCAAGCCGGTCCATTACACCTTCAATATGTTCATGTTCCCATTCCCAGATCGGCCCTTGTTCAGGGTGCATTTCCGGCAATATTTCAGAAGGGTAAAGACAATATCCGTATTGAAGGATCCATTTGCCGACTGTCCGTTTCAACGCTAATTGCTGTCGTCCTTTTTCCGATTCGGTAAAATATCCGAGATCCTGTGATGCAGCCCGGAGAACTGTGATCAATAATCCCGGGGCATTCCCCCTGGGGCAGCGTGTAACGCATGACATACACTCTCCGCAATACCATATCGTATCGCTTTTCAACAGATTTTCAATGGCTGCATCGTCATGGGTTTGAAGAACATCAACAATCTGACGGGGTTGGTAGTTATAAAATTCAGCGGCGGGACAGATTGCCGTACAGGTTCCACAATTTAAACATGCCTTAAGGCCTTCGATGAATCGTACATCTATGGCTAATTTGTTATAAAGTTCACCCATAAAAAATGTTGGTAGTCAGGATCGCATGAGGCTTGTTGATTTTCGTTCATCACCCATCATTTCACAAAATTAAGGATTTTTACACAGTTATTCAGGCCAACCCGTTGAAATCGTTCCATTCATAATCCCCGTTTTTACATCTTCAACGGCTTGTTTGATATCAGCAGGAATCAGCAGATCAAAATCATGGTATGGGGCCATTCCGATACCCTGGTTTGCCAGGGTACAATGGATTGCAGTATTTCCCCAAAAAGTACCGTTGCAAGCATTGATAACTTCTTGGAGAACAATTATATCTAACCGTTTCACACAGGATGTAAGAAGAATAGGGCCCACCTCAGGGATGGATAAGTACTGGTCAATATCTACTCCAATTCCTTGTTTTCCTGCTTCTTTTGCTTTATATAACGCTCCGTTCCCGGTCTTTCCGGCACATGCGAATACCACTTCAGCCCCTTTGTTGATAAGACTGTCTGCCAATTGTGCCCCCTGCAATGTATCGTTGAAATTGTTAGCATAGGCGCCTAACACCTCAACATGGGTATGATAAAGGGTATTGAAATATTCGACCCCTTTGGAATAACTTTTCGAAAATTGTTGTATTTCAGAAATTTCAGGACCGCCCACATAAGCTATTTTAGGATCGACAGGGTTCTTTTGGTTTGCCCACCAGGCTGCCAGAAATCCACAGGGAAAGGATGCCTGGTCCACCTGGTAATTTACGCATATCATATTTTTTGGTATGGTTGTGAAGGTATAATCAAGTAAAAGGAACCGGATGGAAGGATTTGCTGTTGCAGCGTTCATGGTTGCCTGGGCAGCATCATATCCAAGGGTTATGATCAGGTTAAAATTATTCCTGACAAAATACTGTATGTTGCTGTCAATATCAGCGGCAGTATTAATTTCCCTTGCTTCATACTCAATGGGAACTTCATATCCGGCAGCTATCAGTCCGTTAAGCGCTTGTTGATTAAATCCACGGTCGTTGAAAGTGCCGAGTCCTGCTATCAGGCCTACTTTCAAGGGGGGGGTATTTTCCTGTTTTTTACATGAGCTCAGAAAGCCAACATTTAAAATATTGACCGATAAAAGGATAAAAGATGTTACAAGGAGGACGAGCTTTTTCATAGAGCGAAGGTTTGATCTGTTCGGGTCAAAATTACTCATTTTGTCGTAAAAACATATTGGAGAATATTTGCTCCCATTTGCAAAGCCTTTTGATGCGTGGCTTCTGAATCATTATGTACTGCCTGATCTTCCCATCCATCTCCCAGATCACATTCATAGGTATAAAAGACAATAAGGCGCCCTTCATAAATCAATCCGAAACCTTGGGGTGGCTTTCCATCATGTTCATGAATTTTAGGAAGCCCTTTCGGAAATTCATAAGATTGATGATAGATCGGGTGGTCAAATGGTAGTTCAATGAGATCAAGTTCCGGAAATAATTTCTTCAGTTGGGGACGAATAAAGGGGTCCATCCCATAATTGTCATCAATATGGAGAAACCCTCCTGCAATCAGGTAATTTCGTATATTTTGGATCTCCTGGTCTGAAAATACCACATTGCCATGACCGGTCATGTGTATGAAAGGATAATTCATGATTTCCGGATTTCCAGCGTCAACTGTTGCAATATCTTCGCTGATATTGGTACTGAGGTTACCGTTGCAAAACCTGACAAGATTGGTCAACGATGTCGGATTGGCATACCAATCACCTCCTCCATTATATTTCAATAAAGCGATTTGATAAGAGGGTGGGGTAAAAGAAGTGCAAAGGACAAAAAAAAGAAGAATGAATGAACATCTAAATGGAAATTTTAACCAATAAAACTTGTACATGTTTATTTTATAACCCCTTTCTTCTTCATTGTTCGAGTCTGTTCAGCAGATCAACAGTATGGCAAGCCACGATTCCAGCAGTTTCAGTACGCAACCTGCGTTTTCCCAGACTTACCGGAATAAAATTTGTTTGTTTGGCAAGTGATATTTCAGCTGGAGAAAAATCCCCTTCCGGTCCGATTAATATCACGGTATCAGTATTCATTTGACAGATCCTGGATAACTCCGATCCGCCCCCGGTTTCACACCAGGCAATAAAACGTTGTCCGGGATGGTCTTGTTGTATGAAATCTGTAAAATATTGTGCTTCATTAAGGGTTGGAAGCCATGCTCCCAATGACTGTTTAAGCGCCGAAATTACTACTTTTTCCAGTCTGGGCAATTTAACGGCCGTTCGCTCCGAATGTTCACAGATGAGAGGCGTGATTTCATTAATCCCTATTTCTGTGGCTTTTTCAAGAAACCACTCGAACCGTTCAATGTTTTTCGTGGGGGCTATAGCGATATGAAGTTTCCACGAATGGAGAGGAGGGACCTGGTCATATTTTATAATTTCCACAAGTGTCCCTCTGGGATCAGTATCAGCCAATCTTCCCAGGTAAAACCTGCCCAGCCCATCTGTAATCCTAATCTGGTCCCCGTTCTTAAGACGGAGCGCTTTTACACAATGCCTCGATTCTTCTTCGGTCAGGGTGCATGTATGACCGGTAATTCCGGTAACATAAAAAAGTTGCATAGCAGGATGATCAAAAATTTTTATCAAGCCTTTTTACGGCCCACAGAATGATCCTGTATGAAAGGTAGACCAATACCGGCCAGGAAATAAGCCACAGGATTGAAGTAATATACATGTCGATGGGGATTAGGATTGAGGAATTAAAATTCAGTACGTATGTTCTTCGGTTTGCATTTCCGATGCATCTATTTTTTTGTTATTTATCGATTTCCATGCATACCAGATATAGGCAATAACAAAAGGGACCAATAAGGAAACATAGCTCATTACCGTCAGTGTATAATAACTGGATGAGCTGTTATGAATAGTAAGGGAGCTTTGCAGATTATAGGTGGATGGATAATAGGAAGTATTGTTAAATCCGGCCAAAAGGAAGAGGGATAAAACAGTCAGAATAGTGCCAGGGCCTGTAAGCCAGATCCCTTTGGGGGCATTCTTAACGCCAGCGAAGAGGGAAATGGCTATACCAAGGAGTACAGTAACAACACCGGCTAAGAACATGGCCAAAACAACAGGCATTTGGATGAGGTTATAAAAATACTTGTAAGGTTTCATTGAGATGGTCCCCGTATCGGGATCCAGCGCAAAACCTGGATACAACATCAGGGCAACAATATAAGAGAGAAAGAAAAGGAGGAAAGGAACCGCATTAATCAGTAATTGCTTTTTACTCCGGTCAATAATTGTTTCGTCGGCTATTGTATTCATAAAGTAAAGGGATCCCAATACCCTGGCTAAAAAAAATACTGCCAGGCCTAAAGCGACATTCCGCCAGTTCAGTATGGCTTCCAGACCATGTGCAGGCCCTTCCCAGCGGGAGATGGCAGGGTCATTCAGATGGGTTAAGCTGACTTTGCTGACCGAGAATTCTGATCCGGTGAAGAAGGTAGATACGGCAACCCCAATCAGAATAGTCCCAAGAAGTCCATTGATGATCAGAAACCATTCATACGTTTTATGTCCCAGGAAGTTATTGGGCTTGCTTCTGAATTCATAGGACACAGCCTGAATGATAAATGGAAACAAAATGGCCATCCATACCCAATATGCGCCCCCGAAACTGGTTGAATAAAACAATGGGAACGAGGCAAAAAATGCGCCTCCGAATGTTACCAGGGTCGTAAAAGTAAATTCCCATTTTCGTCCAAGGCTATTGATTAACATTTTCCGTTCCTCTTCATTTTTCCCGATGGCATAGATCAGGGTTTGCCCACCCTGCACAAACATCAGGAAAACAAGGATACTGCCTAAAAGGGAGATGATGATCCACCAGTATGACTGGAGCGTCTCAAATGACATATTTTCAAACATTATCTTGCCCTCCATCATTTGGCCCGATTTTAATTTGTCGTTTCATGATCATGACCTCAGCAATGAGGAGTGTTGTAAAGACCGCGGCAAAAAGCCAAAAGGTGATTATCACGGAAGATGCATCAATTTTAGAAACCGCGGCCATGGTGGGCATGAGATCCTGAATGACCCAAGGCTGGCGCCCTACCTCTGCGACAACCCAACCTGCCTGGCTGGCAAAATAGACGAGGGGTATTGTCCATAAAGAAAGCCAAAGCAGCCAGCGTTTCTTTTCCAGTTTGTTTTTGTTCAGCAGATAAAGCACCAGGATGAAAAGAACAATAAAATAGAACCCCAGGATAACCATAATACGAAAGCTGTAAAAGGTAAGCGGAACATTTGGTATAACGCTGTTGGGAGAATTAAGATAGGCATAACCGAAATAGGGAAAATTTTCATGAAGTACTTGTAAGGATGACTTAATTCCTGCTGTATCATTAGCTGATTTTGCCTCTTTGTAAAGGCCAAGAGCGGAAACTGCAATCTTTCCGCGGGAGATCTTTTCCTCAACAGAGAGGGCCCTTGATTTTTCAAGTGGGTTGATATGATCGAATTCAGGTTTGAATCCACCCGATATCAGATCTTCAACACCGGGAACAAAAGCTTCCGGGTTACGATATCCCATGAAAGAGAGAAGTTTCGGGATTTCTATTTTTACCAGAAATTCCTCTTTGCCATCTCCTGCTTTTTTTCCGGGGGTAGGAACTCCGACAGTGACCAGGCCAGCGCCTTTCTTGCCCTGGTAAAGGCCTTCCATGGCGGCCAGTTTCATGGGTTGTTTCTGGGATACCTGATAAGCCGAACCATCTCCGGAAAGCGCCAGAAAAACAGAAGCGATAAGACCAAAAATAGAAGCAATCAGGATACTGCGTTTGGCCATCTGGATATTCCTTCTTTTCAGCAGGAACCATGCACTGATCCCAACAACGAAAACAGAACCAGTTACATATCCCGATGAAACGGTATGTAAAAATTTATTAACGGCAACCGGTGATAATAAAACATCCCAGAAACTGACCATTTCGTTACGTACGGTATCAGGATTGAATGACATCCCTGCAGGAAACTGCATCCATGCGTTGGCAACCAGGATCCATAAAGCGGATAAACTGGCCCCGATGGCGGTGAGCCAGGACGAAGTAAGATGAAAGCCTTTACTGACTTTGTCCCATCCAAAAAACATCACGGCAATAAATGTGGATTCCATAAAAAAGGCCATGATCCCTTCAATCGCCAGCGGAGCTCCAAAAATATCGCCGACAAACCAGGAATAATTGGACCAGTTGGTGCCAAACTGAAATTCAAGGATAATGCCGGTGGCAATACCGATGGCAAAATTAATCCCGAACAAGGTCATCCAGAATTTAGTAATCCTTTTCCATTCCGGATTCCCTGTTTTTACATAAATCGATTCCATGATGGCAACAAGGAATGACAAGCCGAGTGTCAGTGGTACAAATAACCAGTGATAGATGGCAGTTAATGCAAATTGTGCCCTTGACCAATCAATGGTATTAAGATCAACAGATTCAATCATAGCGTTATCTTAAGGAAAAAGTAACATCGTTGAATGATCAAATATAGAAAGTTTTTCTAACAGGAAAAACAATTCAATATTTTTTTACTTAAATGTCATTTTCGCCTGATCAATTGCTCCCTGATGTAATCACTACGATCTTTATCGTTGTTGAAATTGGATTTAAGGATATTGGGAAAGAAAAAGAGACGGAGTATAAAGAAGAGTATAAAAAGTTTAATGAGGATGATAATCCATAATTGTTTTCCAACAGTCATGCTTCGGAACCCGTCGTAATATAAAAACCAGATCCGTTGAAATAAATTCAAATGCCTTTCGTCATTTGCCATTCATTCATCAATCGTAAATCGTGAAAGTTTGTCTTACCAACTGCCCCCTGCTCCGCCACCGCCGAAGCTTCCGCCGCCGAAGCCGCCAAAACCGCCACCTCCGCCGCCAAAGCCTCCTGATCCCGATGAAAAATCATGCCAGTTGCCCCTGCTTCCTCCTCCCATTGAGCCAAGCATCCAGAGCGCTGTCCAGAAGGGGATATGCTTTCCCACCGAATGTGCCTGGTAACGGCTACCCCTGATCATCGTAAAAACAATAACCAGGATAATCAGTGGAATGATGAGCGCAACCGGATTCGATTTATCTTTTGTTCTTTTCTTATATTGATCGGCTGTAAATTCTCCTTTGAGGAGTGAGATCATGGTAGAGGTAGCCGCATCAATCCCCTGATAATAATTCCCTTCCTTGAATCTGGGTATCATTTCGTTATCCACAATTCGTATGGCCAAGGCATCTGGGATGGCTCCTTCCACACCATAACCGGTCTGAATGGAAACCTCTCCATTTTCGTTGGCGGATTTGGGCTTGACCAGGATTACAGCTCCATTGTTTTTCCCTTTTTGGCCAACCCCCCAGCTTTCACCGATACGATAGGCGAACTCGTTTTTATCATACCCATTCAGGGATTTTACAATAACCACTACCAGTTGGGTTGATGTGGAATCATTGAAAGCAACCAGTTTTGATTCTAATTGTTGGACTTCCTCAACGGATAAAATCCCGGCTAAATCGTTGACAAGTTTAGGTGGTTCCGGACGTGCGGGAATATCCTGGGAATATAAAAAAGATGAAGAAAAAAGAAAGATCAAAAAAATTGTGACGATCCTTGAAACTGTTGTTTTCATTAATTTTCAGATATCAGTTGTCGATTGAAATTCACGCGTTGCCATCCCTTACATAGCAATGGTCAATAGCAATTTGTCATTTATCAATCCTTCAGTCTTTCCCGAAAGAGATATCATCCGATAATTCATTGATGTCCTCTTTGATCCTTGGGAAATGTTTTTTAAGATGTTCCCCGGCGCTTTCTATTGCTTTGACCAAGCCTTCGGTAAAATGGTCGTTCCGGAATTTTTCAAGCATATCTGATTTTATCTCATCCCAGAAATTTTCCGGAACCACGGCATGAATGCCTTTATCACCAAGGATGGCAAACCGTCTGTTCTTTATGGCCAGATAGATCAATACTCCATTGCGCATGGCGGTTTTGTTCATCCCCAATTGCTTGAAGACTAAAGCGGCACGATCCATGACATCACCGGAACAGGAATTTTCAATATGGACCCTGATCTCTCCTGAAGTATCCAGTTCAGCGTTCATGATCGCATCCCGGATTTCTTCCTTTTCCTGTTTAGAGAAAAAGTCGCTGGCTGATTTTCCCATCTGTATCTTCTTGTCTTTTTCTAGAACTGAACCGCGGGGGCTTTTTCTGCGCCTTTATCGGAAGTGAAGTAGGCTTTTTTCTGAAAGCCGAATAAACCGGCGAAAATGTTGGCCGGGAATCGGCGAAGATAGGTATTATATGCCTGTGCCGATTGGTTGAATTTCATCCGCTCAACTGAAATCCGGTTCTCAGTCCCTTCAAGCTGGGCCTGGAGCTCTGAAAAATTCTGAGTGGCTTTAAGTTGAGGGTACTGTTCAACGACAACCATTAACCTCCCTAAAGCAGAACTGACCCCGTTTTGGGCTTCCTGAAATTTTTGTATTGAGCCTTCATCCAGGTTTTTAGGGTTAATCTGCACACTGGTTGCCTTAGCACGCGCTTCAATCACGGCTGTCAATGTACTTTGTTCGAAATTGGCTACCCCTTTTACTGTATTAACCAGATTCGGAATAAGGTCAAGCCTACGCTGATAAACATTTTCAACATTGGCCCAAGCTTGGTTTACTCCTTCTTCCTGCGCTACAAGTTTGTTATAGATACCAGTACCCCATGAGAATAGAAGAAAGATTATTACGACGATGACGATCAGAATGATCCAACCTTTACTGATTTTCATAACAATAAGATTAAAGTTTATTTTTGCTAATTTACAATAAATAAATGAATTTTAAAATCAAAGGGCACAAAGTAACAGTTAAAACCCTATCCGATTTTTTCCGTACTAAGTTTAATAAAGTCAGCGAGTTCCTTCCCCTTTAGCATATTCTGTGCAAGCAGCGCCAGATCAAAAAGTTGTTTAATGATATCGGTTTGTTTTGCCCCATCAGGTTCAATTAAAAGTCGTCCGATCAAAGGATTGTTGGAATTGACTACAAGGTTATAATTCTCAGGCATTTCACCCATGAAACCGTAGCCGCCTCCTCCCAGCGCCGACATGTCTTTCATCCGGCGCATAAATTCATTTTGGGTAATCAGAAATGGAGATTCTTTTTCAGAAAGGCTTTCAAAAACCAGGGTGAATTTTTTAGAATCGACCTGTTTTTCAATCATTTCCCGGATCGACTTCTGTTGGTCCTCGTTGAGCTTGGATGGTAAAACATCCTCTTTTTTGATGAGTTTATCCACGGTATCAGCATCGACACGGGTAAACCTGGTCTTTTCAAGTTTCTGTTCCAACGTGTTGATAAAATGTGACTCCAGGATACCATCCATGAGCAGGACGTCATATCCCCTTTCCTTTACCGGCTGGATGAAACTGTATTGCTCCTGGGGATTGGTTGCATAGAGATAGACCATTTGGCCATCTTTATCTTTTTGTAACGGTTTAACCAGATTTTCATATTCTTCGAAAGTAAAATACTTCCCATCCACATTTTTTAACAGGCAGAATTTCTTTGCCCGGTCATAAAATTCGGGTTGGGATATAATGCCATATTCAATGAAAACTTTTATATCGTCCCACTTCGTTTCAAAATCCGGACGGGTTTCCTTAAAGAGCGTTTCAAGTTTATCGGCAACTTTCTTAGTAATATGGTTGGATATTTTTTTTACATTCGGATCACCCTGTAAAAAGCTGCGTGATACGTTGAGTGGAATATCAGGGGAATCGAGCACCCCATGTAAAAGTGTCAGGAAATCAGGTACGATTCCTTCCACTGAATCTGTTACAAAAACCTGGTTACAATACAATTGGATCTTGTCCTTTTGAACCTCAAGGTTCTTTTTTACTTTCGGAAAATAAAGTATACCTGTTAAATTGAAAGGATAATCCACGTTCAGATGGATCCAGAACAGGGGTTCTTCAAAAGAATATGGATAGAGTTCGTGATAGAATTTTTTATAATCTTCATCTTTGAGATCGGACGGCTTTTTCTTCCAAAGCGGATCCGTGTTATTAATGATCCTTGGTTTTTCAACTTCAATTTCTTTATCTTTTCCATCCTTGTCTTTTTCCCCTTCTACTTTTTCCCAGGTTTTTTCGTTGCCGAAGCGGATGGGTACCGGAAGAAACTTGCAATATTTTTTCAGGATCTCAAGCAGCTTGAATTCTTCGAGATAATCTTTGGCATCGTCGGTAATATGCAGAATGACTTCGGTACCGCGTTCGGTCTTATCCGATTCCTCCATCGAATAATCCGGACTGCCGTCGCACTCCCATCTAACTGCTGCATTATCTCCTTTGGTGTGGTATGTCTTTGTCAGGATCTCGACTTTATTAGAAACCATAAAACTGGAATAAAATCCAAGTCCGAAATGGCCAATGATGGCATTCATTTCAGATTCTGTCTTTGTTTTGAATTTTTTAATAAATTCTTCAGCGCTTGATAATGCGATCTGGTTAATATATTTATCTACTTCGGCTAAAGTCATCCCAATACCTTTGTCTTTTACCGAAATGGTCTTTTTCTTTTTATCGAGTGTTACCTCGATGGTAAGGTCGGTTATATCGCCATTGTATTTTCCAAGGGCAGCCAGTGTTTTCAGTTTCTGGGTGGCGTCAACCGCGTTGGAGATTAATTCCCGTAGAAAGATTTCATGTTCAGAATAAAGAAATTTTTTAATAATGGGAAAAATGTTTTCAGTCTGGACGTTAATTTTACCTTTTTGCATAGTCAATGAGTTTTTTATTGCAGCCAGATGATCAAACAAGGTGCCATTGCCGGGATGGCTGCCAAAATGACAATTAGCAGGAAATTTTTACATTTCTATTTTTGGAACGAGAAAATTTCTAACTTTACAAGGTATAACTAGCTGAAAAAACAAACTAAAATCTACTTATATGAATACGATTGATTGGAAAAACCTGCCATTTGGTTATTTTAAAACGGATTATAATGTCCGTTGTTATTACAAAGACGGAAAATGGGGAAACATTGAGGTTACCGATTCCGAAATGATTACGATGCACATGGCAGCAACCTGCTTGCACTATGGCCAGGAAGCTTTTGAAGGGATGAAAGCCTTCACTGGAATTGATGGTAAGATCCGTATTTTCAGGATGGTTGAAAATGCAAAAAGGATGCAGAATTCATCCAAAGGTATAATGATGGCCGAGGTACCGGTTCCACTTTTTGAGGAAATGGTAGTCAAAGCGGTTAAACTGAACCTTAAATATGTTCCGCCTTATGGTGAGGGAGCATCCCTGTATATCAGGCCGCTTCTGATAGGTACCGGTGGGGAAGTCGGTGTAAAACCCGGGAAGGAATATTTGTTTATGGTATTTGTCGGTCCTGTGGGACCTTATTTCAAAGAGGGATTTAACCCTGTAAAAATGCAGATCGTTCGCGATTTTGACAGGGCTGCGCCGTTGGGAACAGGATATGTCAAAGTGGGTGGTAATTATGCAGCCAGTTTAAGGGCTGGAGAAAGGGCCCATAAAGAGGGATTTGCCGCAAGTATCTTTCTGGATGCTTGTGAGAAAAAATATATTGACGAAGCAGGACCGGCCAATTTCTTTGGAATAAAAGGAAATACATACATCACCCCTGATTCTAAATCAATCCTGCCATCCATCACCAATATGTCATTGTGTAAAATCGCTGAAGAGATTGGATTAAAAGTGGAACGCCGGCACGTTCCTGTTGAAGAATTATCGGAGTTTGATGAAACGGGAGCTTGTGGAACGGCCGCGGTTATTTCGCCCATCTGCCAGATTCATGACCGGGACACTGGAAAAGTATATAATTATTGTAAGGATGGAAAAGCAGGTCCCGTCTCGACTAAACTTTATTTGAAATTGAAAGGGATCCAGGAAGGGACGGAACCGGATACCCATGGATGGGTGACCATTATCAAATAGCAGATTTTATAAAAAGTTAAAAAGCCTCGTTGATCACGGGGCTTTTTAGTATTTGCTCCATTTCTTTTTGTATTTCAAGGGCGGCGATCCGTGCCTTGTCAGCAAAATCAGCTCCTCCGGAAGCATAAATGATATTGCGTGATGAGTTCACAATCAACCCGCAATTCCTGTTCAAACCATATTTTGCCACTTCTGTCAGGCTTCCGCCCTGTGCCCCAATTCCTGGAATCAGGAGGAAATGATCAGGGACGATCCTTCTGACCTTCGATAGCATGGCAGCTTTTGTTGCGCCAATTACATACATCATATTCTCTTTATCACCCCACTGACAAGACTTGGAAAGCACCTCTTCAAAAAGATGTTTTCCTTCCGGCCCTAAGAATTGAAAATCTTCTGCACCCTTGTTCGATGTAAGCGCCAGAACAATGATCCATTTTCCTGAATAGGAGAGGAAGGGTTTTACGGAATCTTCTCCCATATAAGGAGCAACTGTGACAGCGTCAAAATCCATCCCCGACCCTGATGGTTCAAACATGGCCCTGGCGTATTGTTGGGACGTGTTCCCGATATCCCCCCGTTTGGCATCGGCGATGGTGAAGATTTGTTTTGGATATACTTCGTTGATGTATTGAATGGTCCTGATCAGACTATGCCATCCCTTTTCCCCGTTGGATTCGTAAAAAGCAAAATTGGGTTTATAAGCGATGGCAAGATCATGGGTGGCATCAATGATCTGTTTATTGAAGCTGAAGATCGGATCTTCTTCCTTCAACAGGTGTTGCGGGATTTTCGCAAGATCGGAGTCAAGACCGATACAGAGAAAAGATTTTTTTTCGGTAATCAGATCAATTAATTCCTGATGGGTCATTGTGATTCACGATTTGTGCAACTAAATATTAGCAATATCCATTCATTGAACGGCTTCTTTTAGCCTTTCTGCATTTTCAGCTAACTGGAGCGCATCGATCAGGGGTTGAACTTCGCCATCGAGGATTACCGGCAGATTGTAAAGCGTTAGGTTAATGCGGTGATCCGTGACACGGCTTTGTGGGTAATTATAAGTCCGGATTTTAGCTGAACGGTCGCCCGTTGAAACCATCGTTTTGCGTTTCCTTGATATTTCATCCAGGTACTTCTGATGTTCCTGTTCGTACAATCGGGTACGTAATACTTTCATCGCTTTCTCATAGTTCTTGATCTGCGATTTTTCATCCTGACAGGAGACAACGATTCCTGAAGGTATATGGGTAAGCCGTATGGCTGAATAAGTTGTATTAACCGATTGTCCTCCGGGCCCTGAAGAACAAAACGTGTCTTTACGAACATCTGCAGGTTTTATTTCCACATCAAATTCATCTGCCTCCGGTAAAATTGCGACCGTAGCCGCAGAAGTATGTACCCGTCCCTGTGTTTCAGTTTGGGGAACGCGCTGGACGCGGTGCACACCGGATTCATATTTGAGTTGTCCATATACATTTTCGCCGGATACATTGAAGATGACCTCCTTGAATCCCCCCATGGTGCCTTCGGTGAAATCTATCAGATCGACTTTCCATTTTTTTGTTTCACAATATTTATTGTACATCCTGAACAGATCACCGGCGAAAATGCTGGCCTCATCACCGCCAGTACCAGCCCGGATTTCGACAACGGCATTTTTTTCATCTTCCGGATCAGCAGGAATGAGCATCATCCGGATTTCTTCTTCCAATTGTTCTTTTTCTCCCGTCAGGTTGTTTAACTCATCCTTTGCCATGCTCCGGAACTCTTCATCTTTTTCGTTGTGGATAATGTCCTTTGCGTTGTCGATGTTGGCCAGGATATGTTTATATCGTTCAAAAGCCTCCATGATGGGCAGGAGTTCCTTATAATCCTTGTTTAATTTGATATAACGCTTCATATCGCCCATCACCGATGGGTCGTTCATTTGTACCTGGAGGTCTTCATATTTGAGCCTGATGGCTTCTAATTTATCTAACATGGCATGCTTAATAAAATGCAAAGGTAGGAAAAAAACAGGATTGCTGAAGGCCAGGGATTAATAGTGAAATTCCCCGAATTCACTGATGATGGTCAACTTTTTGGACGAAGCCGGCCCACATCGTCCGATGATCCTGGCATCGATCCCAAATTCAGCTGAAATGCCGATGATGGAATGAGCCGTCTTTTCAGGTACATAGTATTCCATACGATGTCCCATATTGAATACGGCGTACATCTCCATCCAGGGTGTATCTGATTCCGTCCGGATCAACCTGAACAAAGGTGGTACCGGGAAAAGATTATCTTTAATGACGTGTATCTGATTAATAAAATGCAGGATTTTTGTTTGGGCCCCACCGCTGCAATGAACCATTCCGTGGATTTCATCCCGGTACTGATCAAGGATTTTTTTAGCAACCGGGGCATACGTACGGGTGGGGGAGAGAATTAATTTACCAATTGTAACCCCTTCTATTTCAGAAGCATCAGTCAGACGATGTGTGCCTGAATAGATCAGGTTTTCCGGCATTTCCCCATCATAACTTTCGGGAAAAGCTTTTGAATAAAAGTTATTCAGGATGTCATGTCTTGCAGAAGTAAGACCGTTACTGCCCATCCCGCCGTTATATTCGCTTTCATACGAGGCTTTCCCAAAGGATGCCAGTCCTACAATGACATCGCCCGGACGAATGTTGGCATTATCGATCACCTCTTTTCGTTTCATTCTGCAACTAACCGTCGAATCGACAATAATCGTCCTTACCAGATCACCCACATCGGCAGTCTCACCGCCGGTTGACCAGATACCAATTCCCTGTTCCCGCAACATGGTAAGAAAAGCTTCAGTTCCATCAATAATTTCGGAAATCACTTCACCGGGAATCAGGTTTTTATTTCGTCCAATGGTAGAGGAGATTAGTATATCATTTGTGGCTCCGACGCAGAGAAGGTCATCCAGGTTCATCACGATGGCATCCTGTGCTATGCCTCTCCAGACCGACAGATCACCGGTTTCCCTCCAGTACAGATAAGCCAGTGAAGACTTGGTGCCGGCGCCATCGGCATGCATCAGGTTGCACCATTCAGGATCGCCTCCAAGAATATCAGGTATGATTTTACAAAAAGCCCCTGGAAAAATTCCCTTATCGGTTTTCCTGATGGCGGTATGAACGTCCTCTTTGGATGCAGATACGCCACGCTGTTCGTATCGGGAAGATTTTCTCATCAGGATTATTCAAAAATGATCAATCCGTTTTTGGAATCGATGCTGAAATTGCCGAATTCCTTCAGGGTCTTTTCTCCGAACTGTAATGACTGGACTTTTTTATTAACTGTAACCTTCATGTCTTTTATAGTGTTTTTACCAATCCGGACCTCTTTGAGCGTAATCACTGCTTTTTCAGCGATTTCGCCCTCCCCGATAATTTTAGAAACATCTCCTTCAAAATTGGATTTATCAATGATACCATCTTTCAGTAGTGTCAGGGCAACCTGCGGGGAAATATAAACTTCTTTTTCTTTCGGGTTGTATGCGAATTCGGTTGTGATGCCATTGATATAAGAAGTTCCGAGGAGATATCCTTCTTTGGTTGTGGTTACCGCAACATTGTTTTCCTCCGGATTGACTACCACTTCTATTTTTGTAGGAGCGGCAGTTTTATCGATTTTTGTTTTAGGGATATAGTCATTTCTCAAAATGCTGAATTCAGTCCTTCGGTTTAACTGGTGTGCGGCTTCTTTGACATCATTTCCCGGAAGCAGGGCGATGATGGAATCCGTGATGGCCGTGCCTGCCTTAAAAGTATATCCTTCTTTGGTAATATCTTTGGTCAGGGTGCGGGGAACCCGTTCGCCATATCCTTTGGCTACCAGGCGGTCAGGGTCTATTCCTCTGGAAATGAGATAATCAACAACACTCTGAGCCCGTTTTTGAGAGAGGATGTCATTCCGTTCTTCCGTGTCGCGGGTATCCGTATGGGAGGCCAGCTCAACAACAATGTTTTCATTGGCATCGAGTGTCTCAATAAGCCCCTGAAGCGAATCCTGATACTGGGGTTTCAAGTCCCACTTGGCCAGATCATACAGGATATCGGGAAGTACGACCGGTTTTTTAGGAATAGGCCGGAGGATAAAATTCCGGATCAGATCTTTACTCTTTTCGAGGCCAACGGTGGTTTCCCGACCCTTTTCATTGAAATAATCTTTTTTGGTCACAAGGATATCATAGGTCGTATTGGGTGCGATCTGCATTTTATTGAATCCATAGTGGCCTTTATCATCTGTATTATCTTCAAGAGATTTTCCGTTTGTCCCTACGATGCTGACTTTTGCTCCCTGGACCGGTTGAAGGGTACGGTCATCAGTCACATTTCCTTCCAGTGTAAAATAAACCGGAGGGATAATAAAGGAATAGATATCATCGCGACCTTTTCCACCCGGACGGTTTGAGGTAAGCAAGCCTTGTTCCGCTTCTTCAGGATTAAAGACCATGGCAAAATCGTCAGCAGCCGAATTCACTGGATATTTCATGTTTTCAGGACGGCTCCAGCTTCCATTTGAATAGTGTGACATAAAAATATCCAATCCCCCCATACCGGGCAGCCCGTTGGAGGCAAAATAGAGAATACTGTCGTTCCTGATAAAAGGGAAAAGTTCATCGCCAGCGGTATTGATTTCGGGACCCAGGTTTTGTTTTAAATATTTTCCACCTTTTTTATCCTTTTTTGCCATCCAGATATCTTTTCCGCCATAACCACCCGGAAGATCGGCTGAAAAAAAGATCGTTTCATCTGTGGTGAGGGTTGGATGTCCCATGATCGTAGAGGAATCTCCCCCCAGGTCGATTTTTTCGGGTTCAGACCATGCTGTATTTCCGGTACGGCTTGATTTGAAGATGGCACACCCGTTTTTTCGTTTCGGTTCATTCCAGCAGCGGGTAAAATAAAAAGATGAAAAGCGGGGATTGAATTGTCCGGCGCCGTCATTAGCTTTGGAATTGATCATTCCCGATGGGTCTGCAAGAACGGGTTTACTCCAATCTCCCTTACGGTCAATCCTGGAAAAGAAAAAATCGGAAAAACCCAGACCGGTCCAGTTATCTACATCTTTTCCTTTAGCCCCGCTACGGTCGGAGGTAAAAATGACAGAATTAAGTTTTCTGTCGGCATAGGCGGCGGCAAAATCATCTTCCTTGGAATTTAGCGCTTTTTCCCATTTTACATCATATTTTGATGGGTTTGCTATCCATTCCTTGGCCTGATTACAGGTCTCAATGCCGATATCTGCTTTGGGATCGCTGGATGCCTTTTCTTTGTATGCCCCGTATTGTTTGATGGCTTCATCATAGTTGCCATTTGCTTTCAACATATCTGCATAAAGGAGCAGTACTTTTGGGTCGTCTTTAACATATTTTGGATTGTTGACCAGCCGTTTGTATGCAACCTCTGCTTTTTTAGTATTATTCATCATACGGTAACATTCCGCCATACGGAATGAAATGCGATCGCGTTCCCCTTTGTTATTCTTGACTTTTGAATAAGCTTTCTGATATTTTTGTAAAGCCTGGAGGAACATCTGGTCTGTATATGCCTCATCCGCGGCCCTGGAATATTTATTTTGTCCAAGAGCAGTTCCGGAGGATATCAGGAACAGAAAGAAAGTTAGGATTACGATGGGATATCGCATGATTATACTTTGGATAGCTGGTTTAACGTACAAAGATAGACAAAAGTGTATATTCAACTTAAAAAAAAGGACCCATATCAGATTCCTTTTTCTGACAGGGTCCTTTCAGGACTTTAGCAAGGGATTTATTTGCCTTTTGCTTTCAATGCCAGCTCTTTTCTTTCTTTCTTACGTTTTTGCACCATTAAAATGTCATAGGCAATAGGTGTGGCATTAAATACCGAAGAGTATGTACCGGAAACCACCCCAATGATAAGGGCGAAACAGAACCCACGAAGTACTTCACCGCCAAAGATAAAAATTACTACCAATGTAACAAAGGTTATACCCGAAGTATTAATGGTACGGCCAAGGGTACTGTTGATAGCTGCGTTGATGTTATTCGACAGTTCCCGTTTTGGATATAATGCCCGATATTCACGGATCCTGTCAAAGATGATTACCGTATCCATGATGGAATAGCCGATAACCGTCAGAATAGCCGCAATAAATGTTTGGTCTATTTCCATGCCGAAAGGCAGAATCCCATGGAATAAAGTAAACATCGTGAGAATAATCAAGGTATCATGGAAAAGTGAGACAACGCCACCAAGACCGAATTGCCAATTTTTAAACCGGATAGCAATGTATATAAAGATAATGACCAACGAACATAGCACAGCGCCAAAGGCTTTCCAGATCAAAGCATAGGAAATAGTCGGGTCAACGCGTTGTGAACTTAACTCCCCGATAATCTTTTTTGCATCGGTTGCTTTGAAATCGGTGAATGTGATCGGGGTCCTATAAAAGCCTTTAACTCCTTCAAATAACCTGGCATTGACAATCGAATCCGACTTTTGATCCCGGCTATTGATCATAAATTTAGTAGTGATTTTTACCTGAGTATTCGGGCCGAAGGTTTTTACTTCTGGTGATTCCCCAAAAGATTTCCTCAACGATTCACGAATATCATTGGTAGATACCTTCTGGTCAAATCGTACTATATAGCTCCGGCCACCAGTAAAATCAAGCCCTGGATCCAGACCACGGATAAAAATACTGATAATCCCCGGGACAATAATACAGATAGAGAGGATATACATTTTTTTACGGAGTCCGATAAAATCAATGTTGATATTATGGAAAAGATCCATGGTGAATTTGTTGCCCGTGGTGATCTTCATGTCCCGGTCGAGCATCCATTCAAAGCACAACCGTGCAATGAATATGGAAGAAAACAGGGAAAGTAAAAGGCCAAGGACGAGGGTAGTTGCGAAACCCTGAATCGGGCCTGAACCGAAAATGTAGAGGACGATACCGGTCAGGATCGTTGTAACGTGACCATCAATGATGGCAGAATAAGCATGGTGGAAACCGTCTTTAACAACCAGGCGCATACCTTTTCCTGCCCGGACCTCCTCTCGCATTCGCTCGTAGATGATAACGTTCGAGTCAACCGCCATAGCCAGGGTAAGAACGATACCGGCAATACCGGGGAGTGTAAGGACTGCACCGATTGAGGCGAGAACACCGAAAAGGAAAAAGACGTTGGCAAAAAGGGCAATGTCAGCAACGTGACCTGCACCATTGTAATATAACGACATATACAGGAGGACCCCAATAAATGCGATGATAAAGGAAATAAGACCAGCGTTGATGGATTCTTGTCCAAGGGAGGGCCCTACAATTTCTTCAGCCACGATACGGGCCGGTGCAGGAAGTTTCCCTGCTTTCAGGATATTGGCCAGGTCCTGGGCTTCTTCAACGGTCATATTTCCCCCTGTAATGGAAGACATCCCATTCGGGATTTCACTATTAACATTTGGATAACTATAAACATAGCCATCAAGAATAATGGCAATTTGTTTTCCAATGTTGTCTCCTGTCAAACGTTTCCAGATACGGGCCCCTTCAGAGTTCATTGACATTGACACCTCCACACGGCCATTCTGGTCATAGTCCTGACGAGCTGAGGTGATCATGTCCCCACCCAGGGCGGGTGAACCATCGCGCGAGGTGATTTTAAGGGCAACGAGTTCCAGGACATCTTTCGAACCTTCGCGTGGTTTAACGGTCCAAGCCAGTTTCATGTCCCTTGGAAACATATTTTTGGTCATCCGGAGCATCCGGTTCACCTGTGATGTATCTTTAATAAATGCACGGCCAACCATGGCGGTCTGGCCAGCTACATACTGGCCGTTTTTATCCTGGTAAATAGCTGGATTCAGATAGGCAAACAAAGGATTCTTCTTGGCATATTCATCGAAGGATTCATTTCTTTTGTTAGCCATGTTGGTTTTTGAGGTATCGGAACCCATCTGTTTCAATAAGGCATTACCTTTTGAAGTGTCGCTCTTGGCAGCATCCTTGGTAATTTCTCCTTTCTTGACAGGTTCTTTTTTTTCAGTCAGTGATTGTTTGGAAGCAATGGCTTTTGTGGCAGCCGCTGTATCCGCTTTCAGGAGGCTGTCCGCCGCAATACTGTCATTGGTAGCAGTCAGAATGGAGACCAGCTTTTTATTGGCTTCAGCAAAGAAAGGTTGAAGGTCGGGGAACTGGTATGTTTCCCAAAATTCGAGTTGGGCAGTTCCCTGAAGAAGTTTACGGACACGTTCCGGGTCTTTGATCCCAGGGAGTTCGATCAGGATACGACCGGCAGTTTGTAGTTTCTGGATGTTGGGTTGAACAACTCCAAAACGGTCGATACGGGTAGTAAGGATGTTATAGGTACGGTCGATAGCGCCGTTACTTTCTTCCCTGATAACTTTAATCACGTCAGCATTGGTGGAGTTGTAATTGATTTTATCTTTCAGCTCAACCGTGTTGAAAATGGATGCCAATTTTGCATTGGGATCTAACTCTTTAAAGGACTCAGAGAACAAGTCAACAAAATCGCGCGTGCTGTTCTTTTCTTTTTCGGTTGCTATCTGAAGGGCTTTGTTAAAAGTCGGATCCGGATTGTTTCCTGATAGGGCGCGGATCACATCCGGAACGGAAACTGCCATCGTCACGTTCATACCGCCTTTAAGGTCAAGGCCTAGGTTGATTTCCCGTTCTTTGACATCTTTGAGGGTATATTTCTTGATCAGGATGTTATATACATTAATGTTGGCCATGGAATCATTAAAATATTCCAGACGGGCTTTAGAAATCGAATCAAAGAAATATTCCTCTTTCAGGGGATCGCCCTTGGCCATCTGTTTTGACAATGTTGTTACCTGAGGAGCGTTGGCATAATCTGTGGCTTTGCCGGAGTAATAATAACCAATAAAAGTAAACGACAACTGAAACAAACAAACCAAAACGAACGTGATCGCGAAAAATTTAATAACGCCTTTGTTCTGCATGAGCTTTTAAATTTAAATGGAGAGTATTTTTTTTGTATAGTGTTTTTTTTGAGGGTGCAAAATTAGATAATTACTCTTTAAATTCCAATATATATTTGTGAATCCGGAATTAAAAAGTCACTTTATTTCCGGAATGAAAGATCTTTATAAAGCTTTTTCAGCACTTTTACTCCCCTGCTCCTAAACCCCGGAGGTTCTTCATAAAGCCTCCATTCTATTGAATTTACGAGTTCCTGCTTGATATCCGGCTCCCCTTCCGAAAAACGATAAAGCAGTTCCATACAGTATATTTTAGTGGCTACCGCTTCAACCGGAGATACAAGCCAACCAAAACAGAGATTGATTAAGAAACCAGAATGTTTTTGCGCGGGGAGTGGGGATCGTGAAAGAATATGAAGGGTGTGCCGTTTCAATCCATTATGATTAAAAGAAGGGAGCGCCTCGGCCATTATATCTATTTTATCGGTCAACAGGGCAGGAAGTTTTTCAGTAACGGCGTCGATGACCCAGGCCGCCCGACGACTGACAGGCTCTTCGTTCCTGAGATAAATCCGGAAAAGTTCATCAAAAAGTTCTTCTTTCTGAAAGATCATTTCGGCCAGCATATCTGTATTCCTCCTTGATGTTTCAAGCAGTAAGAGATCCTCCATCGTGAGCTAAAACCTAAAAGTTAAAACGAAACCCCATTATCTACTATTCGTTATCCTCTCCCATCATTTCTTATTTCATATCCCATAAGCAGCATTCTACATTCTGCGTCAAAATTACAAAGGATTCGTAAATCAATATTTATTTTTCCCAAATGTTTATTATCCAAACGGATTGATATAATTTTGCAATCAAAATCAAATCCGGGTTATTTACATCATCAAAAATTGAGTGATTTAAGTGATTTACTTTTAATAAAATCAGAATGAAAAACAAATACATTGATCTCATTGAACAGACTTTCGATTTTCCTCAGGAAGAATTTGAGCTGGTTGATAATGAACTTTGCTTTCATAAAGTCCCCCTCATGGATATTATTAAGCAGTATGGTACGCCCCTGAAAATAAGTTATTTACCCAAGATAAGTTCACAGATTCAACGGGCAAAGAGATTGTTCAATGTAGCTATGGCCAAGGTTGATTATCAGGCTGATTATCACTATTGTTATTGTACCAAGAGTTCCCATTTTAGTTTTGTACTGGAAGAAGCCCTGAAAAATGATGTGCATCTGGAAACTTCATCTGCTTTCGATATTCCAATCATTGAAGATCTTGCCGAGCGCGGATTGTTTTCCAGGGATCGTTACATAATTTGTAACGGTTTCAAACGTCCCCAGTATATCGAAAACATTGTTGCCCTTTTTAACAGTGGATTTTCAAATGTAATTCCTGTCCTTGATAACCTTTTTGAACTGGAAAAATACGAACTAGGTATCCAAAGTAAACTTAAAATAGGCATCCGGATCGCTTCAGAAGAAGAACCTAAATTCGACTTTTATACCTCCCGTCTTGGAATCCGGTATAATGATATCATTCCTTATTTTCAGGAAAAGATACAGAACAACCCAAAATTTGAGTTGAAGATGCTTCATTTCTTCATCAATACCGGGATAAAGGATAAAGCATACTATTGGAATGAGTTAACAAAGAGTGTTAATGTTTATTGTGAACTGAAAAAGATATGTCCTGAATTGACTGCTTTGAATATCGGAGGTGGACTCCCAATTAAAAATTCACTTGATTTTACTTATGACTATGAATACATGGCTGAAGAGATTGTGGCGCAGATTAAAAGTATATGTGAGCGGAATGATATCCCTGATCCCGATATTTTTACTGAGTTTGGATCATTCACAGTGGGTGAAAGCGGAGCCGTCCTTTTTTCCATCATCGACCAGAAAAGGCAGAATGACCGTGAGATCTGGAACATGATCGATAGCTCCTTCATGAATACTTTGCCTGATACCTGGGCTATAAACCAAAAGTTTATCCTTTTAGCGATCAATAACTGGGATGTTGAATATGAAAGGGTTTTTTTGGGTGGGCTTACCTGCGATAGTGAGGATTTTTATAATGCCGAGGAACATAGTAATGCGGTTTTTCTCCCTAAGTTCAGTCTAACCGAGACACAATACATCGGTATGTTCCATACCGGCGCATATCAGGAGGCCATCGGTGGTTATGGCGGAATTCAGCATTGCCTGATTCCCGCGCCTAAACATGTCCTGATCGATGTTGATGAAGAGACGGAGGAGGTCACAACCAAACTTTTTTCAAAGGAACAAAGTTTTAAATCAATGTTGAAAATTTTAGGATATTAATTATTATTTTTGTCGAAGTATCAAAGAAACTAGAAAATGAAGAAAAAAGAATTACTGAAGACCGTCATCAAACATATTGATATCAAATCCATTGATTCAACGCCAATCATAGACGCCATGCGTTCTATGTCGTTTACATCCCGCGATACAGCAGATGCGGCTGATATTCTTAACCGGATGATCAATGACAAAGGATGTACGGTTATCCTGACCCTGGCAGGCAGTACGAGCGCTGCAGGATGCATGCAAGTATATGTTGATATGGTAAAAAATAACATGGTTGATGTGGTTGTCGCAACCGGCGCTTCAATTGTCGACATGGATTTCTTTGAGGCGCTTGGGTTCAAACATTACAAAGGAACCTATAATGCCGACGACAAACACTTAAGGGACAATTACATTGATCGAATTTATGATACTTACATTGATGAAGAAGAATTGCAGGCCTGCGATATGGCCGTTAATAAAGTAGCCTCATCCCTTGAACCCAGGCCTTACTCTTCCCGTGAATTCATCCGTGAAATGGGGAAGTGGTTGGTCGGGAATTCAAAAAAGAAAGACTCCCTGGTCCAGGTTTGCTATGAAAACAATGTCCCGATCTTCTGCCCTGCTTTCAGCGATAGCAGCGCAGGTTTCGGCCTGGTCAGGCATCAATGGGATAATCCTGAAAAACATATTTCGATCGATTCGGTCAAGGACTTTCTCGAGCTGACTATGATCAAGATGGCAGCAAAGAATTCGGGTCTTTTTATGATCGGAGGAGGCGTGCCAAAGAACTTCGTTCAGGATACGGTCATTTGTGCCGAAGTTCTTGGTAAGGAAGTCCCCATGCACAAATATGCCATACAGATTACCGTAGCAGATCCGCGGGATGGAGCCTGTTCAAGTTCTACCCTGAAAGAAGCATCGTCGTGGGGAAAAGTTGAAACAGCTTATGAAAAAATGGTATATGCAGAGGCTACCAGCGTTTTACCTCTGATTATAAGCTATGTATATCACAAAATGGATTGGAAAAAAAGAAAAAAATACGAGTGGTCTAAATTGTTTGATAAGAAATAATCTTACATCAATTCTTGAACCGGATCCATTTCCATAATTCTTTATAATTCACCTTTTTACCGTACATCAGGATACCGGTGCGATAAATTTTTGCCGCCAGCCATGTAGTCCCTAAAAACCCGAGTATCAGAAGGGCCATGGAGAGAATAACCTGGAGGAAGGAGACGCCAAAGGGTATCCGGATCATCATCACGACCGGTGAAGTGAGCGGGATGATAGAAAACCAGAAGGAAAGTGGGCCATCCGGGTCCTGAATGATTACCTGTGACAGGACTAAAGCAAGGATTAAAGGAATGGTGATGGGGAACATGAACTGCTGGGTGTCTGCTTCGCTGTCAACAGCTCCTCCGATAGCTGCAAACAGGGCGGCATACATCAGGTAGCCTACAAGAAAGAAAAATAAAAAAGAACCGATCATTACCGGAAAATCAACAGAATGGATGGCTTCGAGTACTTCGTTGGTTCCTTGTTTTGGTTCGTTTTGCACGGTTGTCAAGGCATCTGCAGCGACCGGGTTAATGGGTTCATCGTGTTTCAATATCTGGCCGGTAGTTGTGTCTTTTATCTCTTTGGTCGTCATGGCTGAAGTAACCACTGTTACGATCCCAAAAGTAAGTACTACCCATAACAAAAACTGCGTCAGTCCAACCAATCCAACCCCGATAATTTTACCCATCATGAGTTGAAAAGGTTTAACAGAAGAAACGATCACTTCAACGATCCTGGATGTTTTCTCTTCAATTACGCCACGCATGACCTGGGATCCAAACATGAAAATAAAGAAATAAATGAGGATACCGGAAAACATTCCAAGAACCATATTTACTTCTGTATAACTCCTCGATTCCTGTCCGTCTTCACCAATTTTTAAAGTATTGATATCAATGGACGTTTTAATGGACCGCAGGATATCATCTACTGAGATAGGTTCTTTATTTCCGGTCTGCAGATCGCGCAGTTTAGCTTGTAGCTTCAGCTCCTCAATTTGCTTGCCCATTACATTTTTAACATAGGTTTGCAGGCTGATATTTACTGTATTTTCAGCATAGATGATGGCATTGGTTGGGAGGGTCACTTCAGTTTTAGGGACATATACCAAAGCATAATCCCCACTTTGGGCAAAACTTTTCTTGGCAGATTGGATATCACTGACCAGGTAATGAAATTTAAAGTTTTCCGAATCGTGGAATTTTTCAAAGAAGATACCCGTTTCATCCAGTATAGACACGGATTTTGTTTCATTGGCCCTGGTTGCCAGGTAAACAGGTATAACGATCGTGGCAGCCATCAGCAACGGGCCCAGAATGGTCATTACAATAAAGGAACGTTGTTTGACGCGTGTCAGATATTCCCGGCGGATAATAAGAAAGATTTTTCTCATTTAATTCGACGTTGCAGGTTCGGTCCGTTGTTGGGTAACAGTCTGAATGAAAATATCATTCATCGTAGGGATCAGCTCATTCAGTGAATCGATCGTCGTTGAGGATAACAGGGGCGCGAGCAGATCATTGGGGGTAAAACCTACAGGTAAATTGACGGTAGCAAACCGGTGATCAGGATCATTGTGTTCTTCCAGGATTTGAAAGGAAGATGGCAGGATATCATGGAGACTGATGTCGGCGCCCTTATAACTGAAAGTAAAAGAGTTGGTTTTATAGGTCTTTTTAATTTCCCTGACAGGGCCGTCTAAAATCACTTTTGCCCGGTCGATCAATGCGATATGGTCACATAATTCCTCGACCGAAGCCATGTTGTGGGTAGAAAGAATGATAGTAGCCCCCTTTTCCTTTTGTGCCAGGATTTCTTCTTTTAAAAGGTTGGTATTGATTGGATCGAAACCGCTGAATGGTTCATCAAAAATAAGCAACTTTGGCTCATGAACAATGGTGATCAGGAACTGGATTTTTTGTTGCATCCCCTTTGATAGTTCTTCCACTTTTCTATTCCACCAGCCATTAATCTCAAATTTTTCAAACCAAAATTTCAACCGTTGGAGTGATTCATGGTGGCTCAGGCCTTTAAGTTGGGCAAGGTACATGGCTTGTTCACCGACCGTCATTTTCTTATAAAGTCCGCGTTCCTCAGGTAAATAACCGATGGATATGACATCGTCAGGAAGCAGTTTCCGGCCATTTAAAAGCAATGCTCCTTCATCGGGTGCGATTATTTGGTTGATAATGCGGATCAGGGTTGTTTTTCCTGCACCGTTGGGACCTAACAAACCGAAAATGCACCCTTGGGGAACTGAGATTGTAACCTGATCAAGGGCTTTATGGTTGGAAAATTGTTTGGAAACAGCCTGGGCGGTAAGTAGATCCATGCAAGATGTTATTGTTCAAAATAATCCTTCATTCGTGAAAAAAAATTCTTTCCGGATGGATCAGGTCCCGGATGGAAATTCTGTGATTTTCCGAGTTTCTCAAGCAACGACTTTTCTTCCTTTGAAAGGGATTTCGGGGTCCAGATGTGGAGCGTGACCAACAGGTCGCCTTTCCCTTCATAACCATTGACAGAAGGTAATCCTTTTCCGCGTAATCTTACCACTTTACCGCTTTGGGTGCCAGCTTCAATCTTTATTTTTACTTTCCCGTCGATGGTCGGAACTTCTGTACTCGTTCCCAATGCCGCATCTGTGAAAGTGATGAAGTGGTCGTACAGGAGATGATTCCCGTCACGTTCAAAAAAATCATGCCTCAGTTCTTCAATCTGAATAAGGAGGTCACCTGCTACTCCTCCGCGTGCAGCCGCATTTCCTTTTCCAGCCATGGAAAGTTGCATTCCTTCAGCAACGCCGGCAGGAATTTTGATAGGGATCACTTCTTCTCCTTTGGTGATCCCGTTTCCGGCGCAATCAGTACATTTTTCAGTTATTACTTTTCCTTCCCCCCCGCAATTCGGGCAGGTAGAACTGGTTTGCATCTGGCCAAGAAAAGTCGAGGTAATTCTTGTGACATGGCCTGACCCTTTGCATGTAGAACATGTTGAATAAGAACTTCCTCCTTTTGCCCCTGTTCCGTCACAGGTGGCACAGGATATATATTTGTTAACCTTAATTTTCTTTTCAACCCCATGGGCGATTTCTTCGAGGGTCAGTTTCACTTTGACCCGCAAGTTGGAACCCCGGTTGATTGTACGCCCACGACGTCCACCGCCTCCACCAAAAAAAGCGCTGAAAGGATCGTTTCCTCCACCGCCGAAAATATCTCCAAAATGCTGGAAGATATCTTCCATTGTCATCCCTCCGCCAAAGCCCGAGAAACCACCTCCATTTCCTAAACCAGCATGGCCAAACTGATCATAACGCTGACGTTTATTAGGATCGCTGAGGATCTCATAAGCTTCGGCTGCTTCTTTGAATTTTTCTTCCGCTTCCTTATTTCCCGGATTTTTATCGGGATGGAAACGGATAGCCTGCTTCCTGTATGCTTTTTTTACTTCTTCCGGGGAAGCCTCTTTACTGACTTCTAGAATTTCGTAGTAGTCTCTTTTTGCCATTTATACAAGGTAAATCTCAAGGAGCCTTTATCAGTTTCCAACAACAACTTTGGCATACCGTATCACTTTTCCGTGAAGCATATACCCTTTTTCGACTTCATCAATAATTTTTCCTTTCTGTTCGGGCGATGGAGCAGGAATATTTGACACAGCTTCATGAAAATCAGTGTCAAAAGATTCGCCAATGGTTCTCATTTGTTCCAGCCCCTGTTGATTAAGGATCGAAATAAATTTATTAAAGATCAATACAATTCCTTCTTTTAAAGCTTTTTCTGCTTCTGTTGTCGAATCAAATGCTTTTAAAGCCCGATCAAAATCATCCAATACCGGCAGGAGCTTTTCAATGATTTCTGAAGCCGCATATTTGCTGAGTTCTACTTTTTCTTTAATGGTGCGTTTACGGTAATTATCGAATTCAGAGTAGAGACGCAGATATTTATCATTCAGTTCCCCAAGTTGCGCAGAAAGATCATTCTTTGACCCTTCTTCTATTTTAACTTCCAGATTATCAGGTGTTACATCAACATTGGCTTCATTTTCTATCGCGGGAACAGATTCGTTGTTATTAATCCGCTCTTTCTCTTCAATTTTAGATTTTCGGTTCATAGATGTATTTCATGTTCGGAATAATTTCCCGAATGATTATCAAAAAACCTGCCAGATGGGTTACCACGACAAATTGTCAGCCCGGGATACGGGCTACTGAGGCTCCCAGTTGTTTCAATCGTAAATCGATCTCTTGGTATCCCCGGTCAATTTGTTCGATGTTGTCGATGATGCTTTTACCTTCGGCTGACAGGGCTGCGATCAGCAAAGCGACACCGGCACGGATATCAGGTGAAGACATACGGATCCCACGCAGAGGATATTGGTGATCAAGACCAATTACAGTAGCGCGGTGGGGATCACAAAGGATAATTTTAGCTCCCATGTCGATGAGTTTATCGACAAAAAAGAGTCTGCTTTCAAACATTTTCTGGTGTACTAGAACACTGCCTTTAGCCTGGGTAGCAACTACCAGGACGATACTGATAAGATCGGGAGTAAATCCCGGCCACGGGGCATCAGCAATGGTCATAATGGATCCGTCCATAAAGGATTCAACGGAATAGTGCTCCTGTGAAGGGATGTAGATATCATCTTCCCTGACCTCTATCAGGATTCCCAACCGCCTGAAAACGTCTGGGATCAAGCCCAGTTGCTTGAAATTTACGTTCTTTATGGTAATTTCCGATCGGGTCATGGCGGCCAGGCCTATGAAGCTTCCCACCTCGATCATGTCTGACAACAATGTATGGTCACATCCATGAAGGGAATTGACGCCATGAATCGTCAGTAAATTTGATCCGATACCCTCAATTTCGGCGCCCATATTTACCAACATGGTACAAAGCTGGAATATATAAGGTTCACAGGCAGCATTAAAAATTGTTGTAGTTCCCTGTGCCATGGTGGCTGCCATGACGATATTGGCAGTGCCGGTTACGGAAGCTTCATCCAATAACATGTATGATCCTTTCAATGCAGGAGCCCTTACACTGAAAACCTGTTCATTTGCTGAATATTCAAACTGAGCGCCTAATCTCTGGAGACCAAAAAAATGGGTATCCAGCCTGCGTCGGCCAATTTTATCGCCTCCGGGGAGATATACTGATCCTTTCCCGTATCTGGCCAATAAAGGTCCAAGGATCATAATAGAACCCCTCAGGCTTCCTGCCAGTTTTCTGAAATCAGCAGAGTGGAAAAAATCGATATTAATATTGAAGGCGCTGAATGTATAAGATGAAGAGCTGTTTTTAATAACCTTGACGCCTAAAGCCTCTAATAATTCTATCAGTTTATTGACATCGCTGATGTTTGGGACATTGTTGATAGTTACCGGCTCGGTCGTCAGCAAACAGGCACAAATTACCTGAAGCGCTTCGTTTTTTGCTCCCTGGGGAAGGATTTCCCCTGCTAATTTTTTTCCTCCGATGATCTCGAAAGAACTCATTGGGGTTTATTTCTTCCCCTTTGATTATTATAATTCTGCTTTGGGAATCCGGTCTTGTTAAAATTCCGTTCTGCCCCTTGCCTAAATGGTTTCCGTTTCTGGTTTTGGGCAAGGATATCGTTGGTGTTGACAAAATGGAAATCCTTGTTGAGCCTAAGCTCGTCTTTGGAGAGGATTTTCAAATGTTGTTCAATCAGTTCGTCATTGACAGATTCCCGGTTCCAGCTGAGGTAGGATTTCTTCATGTGATTGGCAATGGCATTGACCAGTGCATCTTTTTCCGGGCCCTCTTCATAGCTGACGACCTTTTCAATCATTGCGGCTATATTTTTACCGTAATGTTTGAATTCAATTTCTTTGTCGTGATAGGAAAGATGTTCAGGTTTTGTACTCAGGGAAAGAGGCGGTGGAGGAGGATAAGGAGCATCAACATCAAGTTTGAAGTCGGAAATAATAAATAAATGGTCCCAGAGCTTGTGTTTATAATCACCCGATTCTTTTACTACCGGATGCATCTGGGCCATTATATTCACAATAAATTTTGCGGCCTGAGTCCGTTTTTCACGATCTTCGATGGTGCAGATATATTTGATCATTCGTTGGATGTTCCTCCCATATTCTGGGATGAACATCATCTCGCGGGTAGTATTGTATTCCATTTCGTTGTTCACAGATATTTTTTTGCAAAGATATGAATAATTCCTGTATTGCGAATTGGTTACCAAAACAGCATGATCATGGGGATGTGAAAACTATCATGGATTCAGGCCCGGTTCAGGGGATTGCTTGCCGTTCTTCTGATACCATTGCGCCCTGCCGAATACCAGGTTGATCCCAAAATGAGTGTTTGTATAACGGGTATTGTTCAGCTGCGCAATGCCGAGAATGTTATCGGTCATCAGATAGAGTTGAAGAGGGCCGGCATTGACGGCAAAACCCAAGGCAAAATTGGCATAACTGTTGGTCAAAATAGAATATCCTGCCATCAAGGAGAAAGCTTTGCCAAATTCGCGGGTATAATTCAGCGTCAATGCAGGAAGGATATTACCCTTAAAAAGATCACAACGAAAGAGCAGGCCGAAATGATCTTTTGGAGTCAGGCTGTAAATCCCGCTCAGGTATATTTTAGGAGTAAGCCAGGACCGATAATTCTCATAGGTCACTTTCAACCCAAGGTCTTCTCTCAGGGAATCCAGCATTTCATTCAGTTGATCACTGAATTTAACCGTATCGGAGGAGAACATTTCCCCGATGTCAACCCCTGTAAAAGTAGAGGAGGAAGTTGCTTTATTTGTTACAATATTTTTAACCCCGGATTTCCAGTTGATAAACCCTATGTCGGTAACACTTAACCCCAGCGTTAGTTTTTCGATTGGGGTATATTGCATCCCAAGATCAAAGGCAAATCCGGAATTTTTAAAAGAATAGAATCCCCTGAGAAATTCATTTCCGTTAATATCGAAGCCCAAGCTGTCCTCCGGAGAGGTTGAATTCCCGGGAATAGCCATATTTACCTGGATATCAGTAGTTACATTAATGGAAAATTCATCGGGGCTATATAAATTAATATCTGTATTTTTAGTATCGAGATTGAAGACGCCTACCAGGTATTTCGCCCGGAAACCCGCACTCCATTTTTTGGAAATCGTATAGGACATACCCACTGCCAACTCGTGATAGTGGGTGATGTTAACATCAAAACCACCGGCATTGATGGTCGTTCCAATATATTGGGCGTTACCTTCAAGAAGCAAGGAAACGAAGTCTTTCGGGTACATGATGTTGCTGTAAAGTTTTTCCGAAAGATTGAAGGAGATAAAGAATTGTTTTACCCTGAATCCGAACGAGAGAAATTCATTTGAAAATTCCCCAATTAAGTAGTTTTTCTTTTTCAGGGAATTTAAAAGCGCTTGTGTGTCAAGATAAAGCGAATCATTATTCGTTTGTTTGATGACATCGTTGTAGTCGAATGGTGAATTTTTAAATTCCAATTTTAAAGAGGATAAGGCTGGAAAACCAATATAAAAATCATAGGGAGGAACGATTGCCGGATTAATATAAATGGACTGAGGAACAACCCTTAAAAAATTTATATTTCTACCTTGTTGGGCTGAAGCAAAATGCGCACCTGTGACTATAAAAACCAGGATCATCAAGGGCATAACAAGTTTAGTTATGTTTTTCATACGTATCCGGTTAGTTTTGTGAGGTGATGGTTATTTTTGCAGCAAGCTTCACGTCGAGCTTATAATCGGCATATATCTTTACCAGGTCCTGGGCATAAGTCGATAACTTTGCCTGGATCATCAAAAAACGGGTTTGTTTCAATCGTTCAAGATCTTCCTTGTAAAAAGGGTCAGGTGAAAAGGTATAGGATTTGATGGGGGGATTCTCAATGACCCGGTAATCAGGTGCAGGGCCGACCGGGGCAGCAACAAGAATTTGATGATTTGAACTACTGAAAAGAGAGTCAAGTATGTTATAATCTTTATCGGCAAAATAAATCTGAATTTCAGCATTAAGGGGAAAGTGATTCTCAGTTCTTACTTTAAAATCAACCATGGATGCCTGATTGGGAATATCAAAATCAAAGTCGACAGTATCTTCCACATAAAAACCGCTGATGGCCCCAAATAAAGGTAACACTACATCAAAGTCAACTGAAAAACGGCTGGTATCGTAAACGAAGTTTTTAAAAGCGGGGTTATTTGCTGGGTTTGACATCCCATTGATATTAAAATAGATGTAGGTTGGAGATAAATTAATAGCAGGTATGATATTGGAATTGTTTTCTCCAAATTGGAAAGTAGTATCGACACTGGTTCCCATGTGTGCGAGGTCGGGTGATGGAATGGTAATGGGATTGGGAAAACCTGTTGAGGGGTCTGCAATATTTACCGTATAGGGAGGATTCTTGTCAGAATGAGCAATTAAATCATTGAATGTAAGTTGAATAGGCATCCCGATAGAGTTAGTGGTTTTGAGGAAAAGGTCAATTTCTTCGAGATGAATGTTTCCAGACATATTATTTTTAAAGAGGTTCAGGTATAAAGTATCCTCCAGCGGGTAATTATATTGACCAAAATATCCGATGATTTTCGAGAACTTTAAATTGATCAGGTCACAGATAGCAGTAAAAGTGTATGGAGAGTTATTGGGATTATCATCCCCGTAAATAATCATGTGGGCGCTGGGGATTATCTCATTAACATGACCCGGGGTGTTGTTAAGCCGGATCGTGTAACCTGATAAATCAATAGAAATTGTTTTTTGAACAGGTAGCGTTCCTGCGTATGGAAGGTTAGTGGTTATTTCCAGGCCCTTACCATTTTTAACTGCGTTTGGAAGCCTGATAATTACTTTGATGGAATGATTGATTTGAGAGGATATATCCATATCAAAGGCGCCGGTTTTAACAAAAATGCTGTCAAACACCTGACCTTCCTGAGAGGTAGAAAAGGAGTAAGGAGCCTCAATATCGAAGTAGGTTGAATCTCCTGGACCGACAACAATATTAATTGCAGCGGATTCAATTTTCATGTCTTTTTGGTCAGGAACCTGAAGGTATTGCTCGGCGCTTTGTGAAAACAAGCTATTTCCATATTCCAGGGTGAGCTGATGGGTAACCGGGTCCTCAATGAACAGGGTACCCCCTTTTTTTAAAATATCATGCAATGTCAGGTTGGAATGGATTAAGGGAGCGCTCCATGTAGGGGACCAGTCCGGGTCGGTCATTTTATCAAAGTCAAAATCATCTTTGGAACAAGAAGATAGCAGTGTAAAAAGGGACAGGATAAAAAGGAATGGGAAAAGTTGATCATGGGTTATATGTGCTTTAGGCCAATCAGACGGGTGTATTTTCATTGGTCTGCGGATTTAGGTTATAGTAATAATACTGATTAATTCAAAACTTACTCTAACAGACTCAATGGGATTGGAATCCCGGGAATCCAAAACAAAGATAAAAGAAAATTTCAGGTGTAGGGATTTTTTCTGTTTATTAGTTACCTGAAATATTCATGTTTCAGGTAACGATCCTAAGTTTGGCAAAACGCAGGAGGAGCTGTTTCTGTCCGATTTCCTGGAAAAAAACAGTTGCTTTTTTATTGGGGCCAAGTCCTTCTATGTTAATTACTTTTCCTTTTCCAAAATGGTCATGGACCACTTCCATTCCGGCTTGAATAGCTTCAATATCAGAGGGAGGGCTGTCAGCGTATTTTTCTGTGGATGTTGGAGAAGCTTCAGTGAGTCTTTGAAAATTTTTCGGGAGGATTGTTTTTTTTGCGGGTAAGTCCAGACCTGGTAATGATGCAGACCAGTTCAATTCCTTGGGGAAGCGGGAACTTTGTATATTTTTTTTGGGGAAATCGATCAATGTTTCCGGGATCTCACTAATAAAGCGGCTGGGTTCACAGATCATCGGAGTCCCCCACCTGTAACGGTTTTCGGCATAGGAAATTGTGAGTTTCTGTTGAGCACGGGTCACGGCAACATAAAACAGGCGACGTTCCTCTTCCAGATCCGATCGCGAGTTTAGTGATTGAATGGAAGGGAATAGGTTTTCTTCCAGACCAACAACGTAAACAAAGGGAAATTCCAATCCTTTGGCTGAATGAACAGTCATAAGAGTAACGCGATCCTCGTCGCCGGGTTCTTTTTTATCGGCATCTGTAATGAGGGCCACATCCTGCATAAATTCATCAAGTGACCGTACTACATTGGTTTCGATCTCTCCTGTTTCGGAATTGGTTCTTGGAGATTCAGAAAAATCTTTGATGGCATTCAGCAGTTCTTCAAAATTTTCAAACCTGCTGACACCTTCCGGTGTTTTATCATCATAGAGTTCTTTCATCAATCCTGAAGATCCAGCAATATGTTTAGCTAATTCAAAAGCGTTTTTAACCTTCAATAAAGCGCTGAAACTTTGAATCATGGTGATGAATGAATGGATTTTCGCGGAAGTGGATTCCGGAAATTGCAGGTCACGGGCGGGATTGGAAACCAATTCAAAAATGCTGACCTTATGCTCGTCGGCCGAAACAACCAGCTTTTCAACGGTGGTTTTTCCAATCCCGCGGGCTGGGAAATTGATGATGCGCAGGAGGGCATCTTCATCCTGATGGTTAATTGTAAGCCTGAAATAAGAGAGCAGATCTTTGATCTCCTTTCGCTGGTAAAAAGATAGTCCTCCATAGATGCGGCAGGGGATATTCAGTTTACGTAGCGCTTCTTCATGGGCACGGGATTGGGCATTAGTCCGGTATAATATGGCAAAGGCATTATGTTTTAGCTGATGGTTCATCTTGTTCTCAAAGATTGATTGGGCCACAAGATTAGCTTCCTCATTATCTGTTGAGGCATGGATAAGTTGGATCAACTGTCCTTCTCCATTCTCCGTCCATATCTCTTTAAATATCTGATTTTTATTGTTTTCGATGATATGGTTGGCTGCTTTGACAATGGTTTTTGTCGAGCGGTAATTTTGTTCGAGTTTAAAAACCTTATGATCAGGATAATCCCGTTTAAAATTCAGGATATTCTGGATGTTGGCACCCCTGAATCCATAGATGCTCTGTGCATCATCACCAACCACGCAGAGGTTTTCATTGTTGGCGGCCAGTTTATTAACGATCAGATATTGGGCAAAATTTGTGTCCTGGTACTCATCAACCAGGATATAGTGAAATTTTTGCTGATATTTGTAAAGAACCTCCGGAAAATCCCGGAGAAGTACATTCATATTAAAAAGAAGATCGTCAAAATCCATGGCGGATGCACGCCGGAGACGATTCTGGTACTGCTGATAGAGTTTTCCGGTAAGGGGTTTTCCTGAGGTTGAGTCATATCCCTGGAGCTCCGGATTGATATTATATTCTTCCGCGGTAAGAAGACTTGTCTTTGCCGACGATATACGGTTAAGGATATAACCGGGCAGATAAACCTTATCATCCAGATTATTTTCCTTGATCAGGTTTTTAACTACCCGTTTTGAATCATCAGTATCATATATGGTATAATTGGACGGATATCCCAAAAGATGACCTTCTATTCGCAGGACCCTTGCAAAGACTGAATGGAAAGTGCCCATCCATACGTTTTGTGCTTCTGGGCCAACCAGATCAGTAATACGGTCTTTCATTTCCCTGGCCGCTTTATTGGTAAAGGTAAGCGCCAGTATATGAAAAGGATCTATTCCTTTTTGGATAAGATAAGCAACGCGATAGGTGAGGGCCCTTGTTTTTCCGGAACCAGCTCCGGCAATGATCATAACAGGACCTTCGGTTGCCATTACTGCAGCCTTTTGTGCCTCATTGAGATTATTGAGAATGGGATTCTTCATAAGAAAACGATCGATGCAAAAATACAGGTTTGGAACATTCAGGAAAAATCCGTTTGTGATTAGATATTAACAAAAATGTCTTGTAGGACCCTACCCGGATGAAGATATGACATTTACAAAGTTTCTACATACATATACTTAAAAATCATTGACACTTACGAATTATCATTTTTTTAAAGATGTGATTGGAAGTAAATTGCAATGGTCTTAAAGAATAAAGTCATGAAAACAATGAAAGGTTTTGCACTCTTTATTATGTTGTTCACGATCAGTTTATGGTCTTGTCATAAGGTCGATCAAAAAGAATTGATAAGCGAACCCACCAAAACACTAAAAGATTGTACAATAGATCCATCATTTAAATGGGAAACAGCTAAAAGTGTTGATGTCCGGTTAACGTGTGGTCATTCCGGGGTTGTTTATATTATCCCCGTACAGGGAAATTTTATTTACCATAAGGGATTTTTATCAAAGGGTTCGGAATATCATACGAAAATATCTGTTCCGGCATATATTGATAAAGTAAAACTAAGGATGAACAGCGCTGTTCATGAAGTCTCCATAATAGATAATAAATTGGTATCCAGTTTGCCTTGACCTTAGCGTCGGTTGTAAAGATTAGATTTAAAGGAATTTGCCATGAAAACAAAACATTCTTATTTCAGTTTGGTTTTAATGATCTTCTTGCTGATACCGGTCTTTGGTATTGCAACTACCCGGTATGTTTCATTGGCGGGAAGTAATACCAGCCCATACACCAGTCTGGCTGATGCGGCTACTAATATACAAACGGCAATAGCGGTATGTAATGATGGGGATGTAGTATTGGTCAATGACGGAAGTTACCTTTTGAGTTCCAATGTTAGCATTACCATTGGAATTACGGTACAAAGTATGAATGGCGCTGAATTTACCATTGTTGATGGGAACCACCTTACCCGCTGCTTTTATATTGATAATCCGAATGCCCTTCTTAAGGGATTTACCATTCAGAATGGATATAACCCATTTGATTTTGGTGGTGGAATCGATATAAACAATGCCGGAACTGTAGAGAATTGTATCATTCAAAATTGCCAGGCCCGCGACGGTGGAGGGGTTGCGCTTGATTACGGCGGATTGGTCCAAAATTGTATTATCTCTAACAATATAGCCAGCAATAATGGCCCAGAAGGGTATGGAGGAGGTGTCCGCCTACTTAATGGAGGTGAGATCAGGAACTGTGAAATTACTTATAACAGCTCCGTATATCTGGGAGGTGGAGTGAACATCTGGGAATCGGGCAAAGTTAAAAATTGCGTGATTTCAAAGAATACCTGTCCCAATGGCGCCGGGATCAGAACCCGGAATAATGGGTTGGTATTTAACACCATTTCTTATTACAATAATGGTACGAACTATGAAGTTTCAGGAAGCGGATACTATTATTATAATTGTTGTACCACCCCTGCCTTATCCGGGAGCTATAGCTCAAATTGCATTTCTTCCGAGCCCATGTTTGTGAGCATAATATCCGGTTCGGAGGATTATCGGCTGTTATCAGGTTCACCTTGTATCGATACGGGAATGAATATTGAATGGATGAACACCGTTCCCGATCTGGATGGAAATCCCAGGATCGTTAATGGTACCGTAGATATGGGGGCTTACGAATTTTTAGCGCCGGTTTCACCTGATAGCGACGGTGACGGTATTTTGGATGTGGATGACGACTATCCAACCGATCCGACACGGGCTTTCAATAATTATTTTCCGGCAAGTGGATTTGGGACATTGGGTTTTGAAGACCTATGGCCTGCGAAAGGAGATTATGATTTCAACGATCTGGTTTGTGATTACCAGTTTAAAACAGTTACCAATGCATCCAATATCATCGTAGAGATGTTTGGTACGTTTACTATAAAGGCTTTTGGGGCGACTTTTCACAATGGTTTTGGGTTTCAGTTCCCGGATGACCATGTCCTTTCGTCTGACCTTGAGGCGACCGGTTCAAACCTGCAATCTGGAACTTATATCACATTGAATCCGAATGGTCTGGAATCAGGACAATCCAGGCCTACGATCATTGTTTATGATGATGCTTTTGGCCTGATGCCCCATCCGGGTTCCGGTATTGGGGTAAATACCTGTTTGTATGCACCCAATGTAACTCCCGTGACCCTTGAAATACATCTTGATTTTACTGGAGGCTCTTATACAATAGAAGATGTCAATATCAATCAATTCAATCCTTTTATTATCGTTAACAAAAACCGGTCGAGGGAGGTGCATTTACCGGATTATCCACCAACTTCCCTTGCGGATCAGGGGATATTTGGCCAGGATGACGATAACAGCAATCCTGCAACCGGACGATATTACAGGACTCAAAATAACCTTCCCTGGGCGATCAATATTTATGAAAGTTTTGAATATCCGGTTGAGAAAAGTGAAATCAGCCATGCCTATCTTCATTTCATCGAATGGGGAGAAAGCGGTGGCACACTTTATCCGAACTGGTATCAAAATATTGTCGGTTACCGGAATGATGGGAACATATATCACCATTAATAATTTCAAATAGTCAAAGAATATCATGATTATTTTTTGATATTTTTTTTGGTTGATTAAAAATAAGTTGTACTTTTGCACCCTCAAAAATCAATTTTTGTTTTTTGAGAAGCGATATAAGCCGGAAACGGCAAGGAAACCTGACAAAGTGAGACGACTATAGGTTTCAATCGCAGCCAGCGTGATGGATGCGTTAGAAAGTCTCGCGAAAATCAATACCTTCCTTACATTTTCCAGCCCTAGCTTTAGTTAAATCATAGTTTTTACAAATTCATTGTTTGTTTTAAGGTGAATTTGTTGGTAGTGTAAAATAAAATTGTACTTTTGCACTCCCTTTTCGGGGGCAAAAGCAAGGAAGGTCGGATCATACAGTACGACCGAAATTGAAAAAGAAGTTAATTAAAACGATTGATATGCCTACAATTTCGCAACTGGTTCGCAAAGGAAGAAATAAGCTGGTTGACAAAAGCAAGTCACCTGCATTGGACTCATGTCCTCAGCGCCGTGGTGTTTGTGTTCGTGTTTATACAACAACTCCCAAGAAACCGAATTCAGCCATGCGTAAAGTTGCAAGGGTCCGGCTTACCAACGGAAAAGAAGTGAATGCTTACATCCCGGGCGAGGGCCACAACCTGCAAGAACACTCTATCGTGATGATCCGTGGCGGTCGTGTGAAAGATCTTCCCGGAGTGCGTTATCATATCATTCGTGGTGCGCTTGATACTTCCGGAGTGGAAGGCCGCAAACAACGCCGTAGCAAATATGGCGCAAAACGCCCCAAAGAGAAAAAAGCATAAAATGGAGGGTTGCAACAGGATGCAACCAAACAATAATTAAAGCAGTATGAGAAAAGCAAAACCAAAGAAAAGGGCCCTTCTTCCTGATCCAAAATTCGGCGATACCTTAGTCACAAAGTTTGTAAACAATGTGATGTTAGCCGGAAAAAAGAACATCGCTTATGATGTTTTTTATGAGGCTATTGAAATCGTGTCGGAAAAGACCAAAGAAGATGGGCTGGAGGTATTTAAAAAAGCATTGGCCAACGTTACCCCGGCTGTTGAAGTCAGAAGCCGGCGTATTGGTGGCGCAACTTTTCAAATTCCTTCAGAGATAAGGCCTGGCAGAAAAAGCTCCATTGGTATGAAATCGTTGGTGAATTTTGCCCGGAAACGCCATGAAAAAAGTTTCGGACAAAAACTGGCTGCCGAGATCATGGCCGCTTATAAAGAAGAAGGCGCCGCTTTTAAACGTAAAGAAGATACACACAGGATGGCAGAAGCCAATAAGGCATTCAGCCATTTCAGATTTTAACATTGAGCGGACTTAAAGGCCGTTAGGGTAATATGACCGGGAAACTAGAAAATACAAGAAACATTGGCATTATGGCGCACATCGACGCGGGTAAAACTACGACGACGGAGCGTATCTTGTATTATACCGGCATCAACTATAAACTAGGTGAAGTTCATGATGGCACTGCCACTATGGACTGGATGGTTCAAGAGCAGGAACGTGGAATAACCATTACTTCTGCAGCAACCACCGTTTACTGGGATTACAATAATCAGAATTACCGGATCAATATCATCGATACTCCGGGTCATGTCGATTTTACAGTTGAAGTAGAACGCTCCCTCCGGGTCTTGGATGGAGCAGTCGCCATTTTCTGTGCAGTCGGCGGAGTTGAACCACAATCAGAAACTGTTTGGCATCAAGCCAATAAATATAATGTCCCCCGGATTAGTTACATTAACAAAATGGACCGTACCGGGGCTGATTTTTTTCATGTTGTTGATCAGATCCGTGAAAAGCTTGGAGCCAACCCTGTTGTCATCCAGCTCCCTATCGGCTCAGAAGATACTTTTGAAGGAATCGTAGATCTGATCTCCAATAAGGCTTATGGATGGGATGAAGCATCACTGGGTCGGGAATATTTTGAAATTCCAGTACCGGAAGAAATGAAAGACTTGGTGAAGGAATACCGAATGAAACTTATCGAAGGTACCGCCGAAGAAAATGACATTCTGCTTCATAAATTTATCGATGACCCTCAATCTATCACTGAGGATGACATTCTTTGCGAGCTCCGTAGAGCTACCATTCAGGGAAAAATCACTCCGGTGATTTGTGGTGCTTCCTTTAAAAATAAAGGTGTTCAATTATTGATTGATGCCATTGCAAAATTCCTTCCTTCGCCTTATGATATGCCTCCTGTAACCGGGATAAATCCATTTAATGGTAAAGAAGAGGCGCGTCATCCTGATCCTGAAGAACCTTTTACTGCTTTAGCTTTTAAAATTGCGACAGATCCTTTTGTTGGCCGGATCGCTTTTTTCAGAGTCTATTCAGGGAAACTGAATGCCGGTGATGTGGTATTAAATACCAGAACGGATAAGAAAGAACGGTTGCTGCGCATCATGCTGATGCATGCCAACAAACAAAATCCGCTCAAACAAATCGAAGCTGGGGAAATTGCCGTAGCCGTTGGTTTTAAAGATATACATACGGGTGATACTTTGTGTGATCTCAAGCATCCGATCATTCTGGAAACGATGGTATTCCCCGAACCGGTCATTAATATGGCCATTGAGCCACGGACACAGGACGATGTTGAGAAATTATCGCTTGCTTTACATAAACTGGCTGAAGAAGACCCGACCTTCCAGGTAAAAGTGGATGATGAAACCGGGCAAACCTTGATCAGCGGAATGGGTGAGCTTCACCTTGACATCATTGTTGACCGGATCCGAAGGGAATTCAATATTGAAGTAAATCGTGGAAATCCACAGGTGGCCTATAAAGAAGCTATTACAAATACTGTGGTGCACCACGAAGTCTATAAAAAACAAACAGGGGGAAAAGGCCGTTTTGCTGACCTTGTTATCGAAATCAGCCCTGCTGATACAGGGATCAAGGGATTACAGTTTATCAATGAAATACATGGTGGAAATATTCCCCGTGAGTTTATCCCTGCTATTGAAAAGGGGTTGAAATCGGCCATGACCAATGGACCAATCATCGGGTTCCCGATGGATAATGTGAAAGTTAAACTCATTGACGGTTCTTATCATAGTGTGGATTCAGATGCATTATCTTTCCAGGTTGCTGCAGGCATTGCATTCAGAGAAGCCAGTCGCAAAGCAAAAGCGGTGATACTGGAACCGGTCATGCGGTTTGAAATTATTACTCCCAGTGAATATATGGGTGAAGTGACAGGTGACATCACTAAAAGACGTGGTCATGTTGAAGAGGTAGAGTCCAGGATCGGCAACCAGGTTATCCGTGGGTGCGTTCCCTTAGCCGAAATGTTTGGTTATGTGACTACCTTACGCAGTCTTACTTCCGGTAGGGCTACTGAAATGCTGGAATTTCAAAAATATGAAGCAACTCCCAAGGAAATTCAGGATGAAGTATTATATAAAATCAGGGGATATGTTCCCGCCTATTAATTTTTTATATGAGCCAGAGAATTAGAATAAAATTGAAGTCTTACGATTACAACTTGGTTGATAAATCAGCCGAAAAGATCGTAAAAACCGTAAAGGCTACAGGTGCTGTTGTCAGCGGACCTATTCCATTGCCTACGGACAAAAAGATCTTCACTGTGCTGCGTTCAACCTTTGTGAACAAAAAATCCCGTGAGCAGTTTCAATTGTGTACTTACAAACGGTTACTGGATATTTACAGTACCACCTCAAAAACAATTGATGCACTGATGAAGTTGGAACTTCCCAGTGGGGTTGAAGTTGAAATCAAGGTTTGATCGTATTTTGACATCATTAAGTTAATAACGCAAGAAATAAAAAAATGTCTGGATTAATTGGAAAAAAAGTCGGAATGACCAGTATTTATGATGCCTCGGGAAAAAATTACCCATGTACGGTGATCGAAGCTGGCCCTTGTGTCGTAACACAGGTCCGATCCAAAGAAAAAGAGGGATACGATGCTATCCAACTTGCTTTTGAAGAAAAGAAGGAGAAGCATACCACCAAGTCCGAGATGGGACATTTTGCCAAAGCAGGTATTACCCCGAAAAAAGTGGTTGCAGAATTTACTCGTTTTGAACCTGGGCATCAGAAGCAATTTGGGGATATTCTGAGGGTGGATATTTTTACAGAAGGAGAATATATCGATGTGGTGGGTATTTCCAAGGGTAAAGGATTTCAGGGCGTTGTCAAACGGCATCACTTTGCCGGAGTAGGTGAGGCAACTCACGGACAGCACAACCGTCTCAGGGCTCCCGGTTCGGTTGGGGCTTCTTCATGGCCATCAAGGGTCATGAAAGGGATTCGGATGGCGGGACATATGGGTGGAGACCGTGTGAAAGTCATCAATCTGCAAGTTTTAAAAATTATTTTGGATAAGAACCTGATTTTGGTTAAAGGTGCAATTCCCGGACATAACGGATCATATGTAATTATTGAAAGATGGAAGTAACAGTTTATAACATAAAGGGCACAACGACCCCCAAAAAGGCTATCCTCGACGATTCGATTTTCGCCATTGAGCCCAATGATCATGCCATTTACTTAGATGTAAAACAGTATTTGGCAAATCAGAGGCAGGGGACCCATAGTACAAAGGAAAAGTCGACCCTTTCGGGGAGTACCAAGAAATTGCATAAACAGAAAGGGACCGGGGGCTCCCGGAAAGGGAGTATTAAAAATCCACTTTTTCGTGGCGGCGCCCGTATATTTGGACCTCATCCCCGGGATTATAGTTTCAAGTTGAATAAGAAGCTGAAGAGGCTGGCCCGTAAATCTGCTTTAAGTTACAAAGTAAAAGACGACAGTATCACCATCGTTGAAGACTTCAATTTTGAAACCCCGAAGACGAAAAATTTCAGTGAGTTGTTGAAAAATTTTCAGCTTACGGGAAAGAAGACCCTGATAGTTGTTGCGAAAATAGAGGAGAATGTCATATTGGCCTCCCGAAATCTCAAAAGGGTCAAGGTGATCAATGCCACTGAATTGAATACTTATGAAATCTTAGATGCAACCCGGTTGATGATTACCGAGGGATCTATCAAGGAAATTGAAAAAATTCATCAGAATTAAACCGAATAATTCGATATAGCAATGACAGTTATCATAAAACCGATCATAACCGAGAAGATGACCCATCTTGGCGAAAAACTCAACCGCTATGGGTTTATGGTTGACCGGAGGGCTAACAAACTCCAGATTATCCAGGCGATCAAAGAGCTCTATGGAGTGGATGTTACTTCTGTCAATACCATGGTTTTCTCTGGGAAAAACAAGACCCGTTTTACCAAAACCGGAGTCATTTCGGGCAGAACCAGTGCTTATAAGAAAGCCATCGTCACGCTGGCTAAAGGTGAAACTATTGATTTTTACAGCAATATTTAAATAAATGGCGCTTAAGAAATACAAACCGACAACACCCGGTCAACGGTTTAAAGTAATCAGTACCTATGATGAAATTACCGCTGATGTTCCTGAAAAGAGCCTGTTGGCCCCTTCGAGGAAATCCGGTGGAAGAAACAACGAAGGAAAAATGACCATGCGATATCTTGGTGGTGGTCATAAACAGATGTACCGGGTTATTGATTTCAAGCGGGATAAAGAAGATATTCCTGCTTTGGTTAAAACCATTGAGTACGATCCGAACAGGACTTCCCGTATTGCATTAGTTGTTTACAAAGACGGAGAGAAACGATATATCGTAGCTCCTCATGGCTTAAAAGTGGGACAAACTATTATTTCCGGAAAAGGTGTTCCGCCCGAAATCGGGAATGCCCTCTATCTTAGTGAAATTCCGTTTGGAACGGTCGTTCACAATGTAGAATTACGACCTGGACAAGGAGCAAAACTGGTGCGCAGCGCCGGTTCTCATGCTCAATTGATGTCACGCGACGGAAAGTTTGCCATCCTGAAGATGCCCTCCGGTGAAACACGAATGATTTTGCAAACCTGTAAAGCCACTGTTGGTATGGTTTCAAATATTGATCATAACCTGGAGTCTTATGGTAAAGCTGGCCGTACCCGTTGGTTGGGCCGCCGTCCACGCAACCGTGGCGTAGCTATGAACCCGGTTGATCATCCGATGGGTGGAGGCGAAGGAAAAGCATCAGGAGGTCATCCAAGATCAAGGAAAGGCACTCCGGCAAAGGGATATAAGACTCGCGCCAGGAAAAACCAATCCAATAAATATATCATTGAACGCAGGAAGAAATAAAAGATAATATCAAGATTATGAGCCGATCGCTTAAAAAAGGTCCGTATATCCATTATAAACTGGAAAAGAAAGTAACGGGACTGGTGGAATCCAAAAAAAAGACCGTCATTAAAACCTGGTCACGGGGTTCCATGATATCTCCCGATTTTGTTGGTTTAACCATTGCTGTTCACAATGGGAATAAATTCATTCCTGTATATGTGACCGAGAATATGGTTGGACACAAGTTGGGTGAATTTGCACCAACCCGGATCTTCCGCGGTCATGCAGGAAACAGAGATAAAGCTAAGAAATAACGACCTAATACAAAAGACAAATGGGAGTTAGAACTCGTACACGAGCCGAGAACCGGAAAGAAGCCAAAAAGACGGTAGCATTCGCCCGGCTGAATAATTGTCCCACCTCACCAAGAAAAATGAGGCTGATCGCTGACCTGATCCGTGGACAAAGGGTTGAACTGGCGCTGCATATATTGAAAAATAATGCAAAACAGCCATCTGAAAGAATCCGGAAACTGGTGCTTTCAGCCATTGCAAACTGGCAAGCAAAAAATGAAGGAAAAAGGATTGAGGACAGCGATCTTTATATTAAAGAAATATTTGTTGATGGCGGTCGCCAACTCAAACGCCTTCAGACAGCGCCTCAAGGAAGGGCCCACCGTATTCGTAAACGTTCGAATCATGTAACAGTGCTTCTTGATAGCCGGAATAAGCCGGAAGTGGAAGAAGTGTCAGAAAAAGAAAATAAAGAATAGCAAATATCATTCAAGAAAATTAAAAGTAAGTTTTAATGGGACAAAAGACCAATCCGATTGCTAACAGGTTAGGCATCATCCGCGGCTGGGACTCAAACTGGTTCGGCGGTAAAAATTTTGAGCCCAAGCTTGTTGAGGACGATAAAATCCGTAAGTATTTGAATGCCCGTCTTTCAAAGGCCGGTATTGCCAAAATTGTGATCGAACGTACCCTTAAGCTTGTAACTGTTACCATCCATACTGCCCGTCCGGGGATCATTATCGGTAAGGGTGGTCAGGAAGTTGACAAGCTCAAAGAGGAGTTGAAAAAAATCACCAAGAAAGAAATTCAGATCAACATTTCGGAAATCAAAAGACCGGAGCTGGACTCGGTGATTGTTGCGAATACTGTGGCCAGTCAGATCGAGGGACGTATTTCATATCGACGCGCGATCAAGACTTCCATTGCTTCCGCCATGAGAATCGGCGCAGAAGGAATTAAAATTATGATTTCGGGTCGTTTGGGTGGTGCAGAAATGGCACGCCGTGAACAGTACAAAGAGGGGCGTATCCCCCTGCATACTTTCAGGGCCGACATTGATTACGCTACCGCTGAAGCCCATACAACATATGGTCGTATCGGTATCAAAGTCTGGATTTGCAAAGGTGATGTTTATGGCCGGCCAGATCTTGTACCGGATGCACCTGCTGCAAAAATGAAACCTTCCATGCACCGTGGCGGAGGCCCGAAAGGTGACCATGACCGCGATCGTGATCATGACCGTGGCGGCCGTGACCGTGGACCACGGAATGATGGTGGCAAACCACGTGGACCAAGGAAGTAAGATAATGAAGATCAGGACTGATTAGCAGAACTGAAAACATAGAAAGAGGTAACCATAATATTTTGAATAATGTTACAGCCAAAGAAAACCAAATACAGGAAACAGCAAAAAGGTAAAATGAAGGGCAATGCCGGTCGTGGTCACCAGCTCGCCTTTGGCTCATTTGGTATTAAGACCCTGGAAGAAGCCTGGCTAACGGGTCGTCAGATAGAAGCTGCACGTCAGGCTATCACCCGCCATATGAAAAGGGAAGGACAGATTTGGATCAGGATATTCCCGGATAAACCAGTCAGTAAAAAACCAGCTGAAGTCCGTATGGGTAAAGGAAAAGGAGCCCCGGAATATTTTGTAGCTCGCGTAACTCCCGGTCGAATCCTGTTTGAAATTGATGGTGTGCCCCTGATCATTGCCAAAGAGGCGCTACGTCTCGGAGCCCAAAAACTTCCTGTACAGACCCAGACCGTTGTTCGTAAAGATTACGAAGAAGAAGCAATATAATATCGGAAGGGCAATGAGCAGTTTGCCCCAACAAAACAAAGAATATGGAACAGAAAGTTATCAAAGAATTAACCACAAGTGAAATCCGGGAAAGACTGGATGAAGAAAAACGGCAGTTGACAAAACTAAAGTTGAACCATGCTGTTTCTCCGCTTGAAAATCCAAATAAAATAACGGCTTACCGCAGAACCATTGCCCGCCTTCAAACTGAATTGCGTTACCGTGTCCTCAACGGTGAACCAATCATTAAAGTTGGGAAAAAATGATAGAAGGGACAAAGTATGCCTTGTCTCAACAAAAGATACAATATGGAAACGAGAAACTTAAGAAAAGAAAAAACCGGCATTGTAGTCAGCAATAAGATGGAGAAATCTGTCGTGGTTGAAGTCGAAAGAAAAGTAAAGCATCCGAAGTATGGAAAGTTTGTAAAAAAGTCTTCCCGCTTTATGGCACACGATGAAAAAAATGAATGCAGCGAGGGAGATAAAGTTCGGATTGCCGAAACCCGGCCACTCAGTAAAAATAAATGTTGGAGACTTGTCGAAATCATTGAAAAGGTTAAATAGCCATGATACAACAAGAGTCAAGATTAACAGTAGCAGATAACAGCGGTGCCAAGGAAGTGCTTTGTATCAAGGTCCTTGGTGGAACGCGTAAACGTTATGCCCGTGTGGGCGACCGTATTATCGTCACGGTGAAAAATGCAATTCCTTCAGGAAACATCAAAAAAGGGACTGTTTCTTCTGCGGTGGTGGTAAGGACAAAAAAAGAGATCCGTCGCAATGATGGTTCCTACATCCGTTTCGATGACAACGCCGTTGTGCTGCTTAGCACTGCCGGTGAAATGATCGGGACGCGTATTTTTGGCCCGGTTGCCAGGGAATTACGTGAAAAACAATTTATGAAAATCGTTTCTTTAGCACCTGAAGTGCTTTAAGCATATACTATATGACCATGCAAAAGAAATTAAATATCAGAAAAGGCGACACGGTGATGATCATCGCCGGTGATTCAAGGGGCCAGCAGGGTAAAGTGTTGCGCATCGATGCCGATAAATATAAGGCCATCGTTGAAGGAGTTAATATGGTTTCGAAGCATACTAAACCCAATGCTAAAAGTCCTCAGGGCGGTATCATCAAAAAGGAGGCGCCGGTCCATATTTCCAACCTGAAACTGGTTGACAATTCGGGGAAACCGACAAGAATCGGTAGAAGACTGGATCCGAAAACGGAAAAATTGGTTCGTTATTCTAAAAAATCAGGGGAGGTTATAAAGTAATGGCTTATACACCAAGATTAAAAGAGAAATATCTGAAAGAGATTGTTCCTGCGTTAATGCAGCAATTCAGCTACAAAAGCCCTATGCAGGTTCCGCGTATCAACAAGATTTGCCTGAACCAGGGGTTGGGTATTGCCAATACCGACCGTAAGTTCATTGAAAACGGTATTACCGAAATGACGATGATCACAGGTCAGAAAGCAGTATCTACCAAATCACGAAAAGACATTTCTAATTTCAAGTTGAGGAAAGGAAATCCAATCGGTGTACGGGTGACTTTACGTGACGAACGTATGTTTGATTTTCTTGATCGGCTGATCTCTGTTGCCCTTCCACGGGTACGTGATTTCCGGGGCGTAAATGATAAAGGTTTTGATGGTCGCGGGAATTATACTCTCGGTATTTCAGAACAGATCATCTTCCCTGAAATTGATATTGACAAAGTAACGCGGATGAACGGAGTGGATATTACTTTCGTGACCTCCGCCCGGAATGACCGTGAGGCTCATGCCCTGTTAAAGGAATTCGGAATCCCATTTAAAACCAAGTAAATATATGGCAAAAGAATCCATAAAAGCCAGAGAACAAAAGCGCACAGAGATGGTCGAGAAGTATGCCTCCAGGCGTAAAGCGCTCAAAGAAGCAGGTGATTATATCGCCTTACAAAAACTTCCGAAAAATGCTTCCCCGGTGCGGTTACACAACCGTTGCAAACTGACAGGCCGTCCGAAAGGATATATGCGTCTTTTTGGAATATCCCGTATCAATTTCAGGGAAATGGCCAACAAAGGACTGATCCCGGGCGTAAAAAAAGCAAGCTGGTAAAATATATAGAAAAATTAATCAATAAAAAAAGAAGAATAATGGTTACGGACCCCATTGCAGATTATTTGACACGAATAAGGAACGCCGTAATGGCCAACCACCGGGTTGTTGAAATTCCGAAATCCAAGATCAAGGAAGATATAACAAAGATCCTCTTTGAAAAAGGATATATTCTCAATTATAAAGTGGAGATTGAGCCCCGCCCGGGTATGATCAAGATTGCCCTGAAGTACCACCCTGTATCAAAACTTTCGGCCATCAGTAACCTTATCAGGGTTTCCAAACCCGGTCTCAGAAAGTATGTTGATACAGATCATTTGCCCAGGGTTTTAAATGGACTTGGCATTGCCATCCTTTCGACTTCACAGGGATTAATGACCGACAAAGAAGCCAAAGTAAAGAAAGTTGGTGGCGAGGTTTTATGTTATATCAGTTAATTAGGAGATTTCAAACATGTCAAGAATAGGAAAACTACCGATCACATTGCCCGATGGCGTGCAGGTAACTGTCTCCGATAAAAATCTGGTTACAGTTAAGGGTAAACTTGGTCAGTTGGAACAACAGATTGATCCCAAAATAACCATCAAGGTGGAAAACAATCTTATCCACGTCGAACGTCATTCTGATGAACGCGATGACCGTGCAAAACATGGCCTGTACCGTTCCTTGTTGAACAATATGGTAAAGGGCGTTTCTGAAGGTTTTACCCTGGTTCAGGAATTGGTGGGGGTTGGATACAAAGCGTCAGGTAATGGGCAACTGCTCGAACTTTCATTGGGCTATTCGCACAATATCCTGATGGAACTTCCAAGTACGGTCCAGGTTAAGACAACTGCCGATAAAGGGAAAAATAATACCATCATCCTGAAGTCTGTTGATAAACAGCTTCTCGGCCAGGTTGCTGCAAAAATCAGATCATTTAGACGCCCTGAACCTTACAAGGGTAAAGGTATTCGGTTCCAGGGTGAAGAGATCAAGAAAAAAGCAGGGAAATCGGCTGCAGGACAATAATAGCAATGGCGACTTAAAAGACCGTTGCAAAGAGATAAAGATGGCGGTCTGCCAGATCGTCGAAACAAGAAAAATCAATAGAAAATGGCAATCAAAAGTAGAAAAGAATTTCGCAGGTTCAGGATCAAGAAAAGGATACGTAAAATCGTACAAGGGACTCCTGACAGGCCTCGCATGACGGTATTTCGCAGCAACAAAGCGATCTATGTGCAACTGATTGACGATATGGCCGGAAAAACCCTGGTTGCAGCTTCGTCAATGGAAAAGGGCATGGATGGCCAGAAAGGGACTAAAACCGAGATGGCAAAAATGGTCGGGAAACACATTGCTGAAAAAGCGTTGCAGGCTGGGATCAACAATGTTGTGTTTGATCGTAATGGTTATTTATATCATGGCAGGGTAAAATCTTTGGCTGATGCAGCCAGGGAAGGTGGCCTAAAATTCTAGGAAGATATGACAAACGTTAATGTAAAAAGAGTTAAATCGAGTGAAATCGAATTCAAGGATCGTTTGGTCAGCATTCAACGCGTAACCAAAGTGACCAAAGGGGGCCGTACCTTCAGTTTTTCTGCCATCGTCGTGGTTGGGAATGAAAATGGTGTTGTGGGATATGGTCTGGGAAAAGCCAAAGAAGTCACCGCAGCGATTGCCAAGGGAATCGATGATGCAAAGAAGAACCTGATCAAGGTTCCAATTCTTAAGGGGACGATCCCTCATGATCAGCTTGGAAAGTACAGTGGGGCATTGGTATATCTTAAACCGGCAGCTCCAGGAACCGGAGTTATCGCTGGCGGGGCCATGCGTGCCGTACTTGAAAGTGTTGGGGTGAAGAATGTACTTGCCAAATCAAAAGGCTCATCCAATCCACACAGTGTTGTAAAGGCTACGATCAATGCTCTTATTAAATTAAGGGATCCTTATACGATTGCACAACTCAGAGGGATTGAGCTCAATCAGGTATTCAATGGCTAAATTCACACTTTAAAGGCTGTTTAAAGCAATGAAAAAGATCAGAGTAACACAAATTCGCAGTGGCATCGGAAGACCGTTGCGCCAGAAACGTACCCTCCAGGCTTTGGGCCTCAGGAAGATCCGTCAGACGGTTGAACATGAAGCAACTCCCCAGATCCTGGGAATGGTTCACAAAGTGATCCACCTGGTAGAAGTGGAAGAAGAAGTCTAACAAAAGATAAACGATACTGAAATGGATTTAAGCAATCTAAAACCTGCAAAAGGTTCAACGAAAAAGGTAAAACGTATTGGCAGGGGACAGGGTTCAGGTCATGGTGGAACATCAACCCGCGGTAACAAAGGCGCACAGTCACGCTCAGGATATTCCAAGAAATTGGGATATGAGGGAGGTCAGATGCCATTGGTACGCAGGGTTCCGAAGTTTGGCTTTAAGAACTTTAACCGTGTTGAATATAAAGATATCAACCTGGATGTACTACAACAGATATCTGAGAAGAAGAATCTCACCGTTATCAACCCGGAAATTTTGATTGAAAGCGGTTATGTATCAAAAAATGACAGGATCAAGATTCTGGGAAGGGGAGAACTGAAGACAAAACTTGAAATTACCGCTCATGGTTTTTCTGCTTCTGCAAAGAAAGCAATTGAAGAATTAGGTGGAATCGCTAACACAATTTAAACTCGGTTGAATGAAAAAACTGATCCAAACCTTACGGAACATCTGGAAGATCGAAGACCTTCGCAAGCGGATCCTATATACTATCGGAATCGTCATGATATACCGGCTGGGATCATACGTGGTTCTTCCTGGAGTTGACCCTGGAATGCTGGCAACCCTTCAGAACCAGACACAGTCGGGGTTACTGGGACTACTCAATATGTTTTCAGGTGGGGCTTTTTCAAATGCTTCTATTTTTGCTCTTGGGATTATGCCTTACATCTCTGCTTCGATCGTGATGCAGTTGCTCGGGATGGCTATCCCTTATTTCCAGAAATTGCAGAAAGAAGGTGAAAGCGGGCGTAAGAAGATTAACCAGATGACACGGTATCTTACTGTTGTCATTTTGATTTTCCAATCACCCGCTTACATCGCCAACCTGGCTTCACAATTGCCCCCCGAAGCGATCTCTCCCTTTAATCCTAATATAACACACCATTCGGTATTTTCATTTTTTGGAATATCCTCCATTGTTATTCTGACCGCTGGTTCCATGTTCGTCATGTGGTTAGGGGAGAGAATAACGGACAAAGGGATTGGGAATGGTATTTCCCTGATCATCATGATCGGAATCATCGCCCGCTTACCCTTCGCATTATTTGGCGAACTGGTTTCCAGAATGGAACAAAAAGGTGGTGGCCTTGTATTCTTTGTCGTAGAAATTGCATTCCTTGTTCTCGTTATTCTGATGACCATTTTGCTGGTCCAGGGCACAAGGAAAATCCCTGTACAATATGCAAAACGCATTGTAGGAAATAAGCAATACGGTGGAGTTCGTCAGTACATTCCGTTGAAAGTAAATGCTGCTGGTGTAATGCCTATTATCTTTGCCCAGGCAATTATGTTCCTGCCGTTAACGATTGCTGGTTTTGCAAGCAATGAGACTTTGACGGGTTTTGCCAGGGTGTTTACTGATATCAATGGGTTCTGGTATAATTTTGTATTTTTCATACTGATCATTTTCTTCACCTATTTCTATACTGCTATCACGGTTAATCCCAACCAGATGGCTGAAGATATGAAGAAAAATGGTGGATTTATACCCGGCGTAAAACCCGGTAAAAAAACGGCTGAATTTATTGACGATGTAATGTCGCGCATTACTTTTCCCGGTTCTATTTTTCTTGGTTTTGTTGCTATCATGCCTGCTTTCGTGCGATTGGTCGGAATCACCTCTCAGTTCGCCCAGTTTTATGGTGGAACTTCATTGTTGATTTTAGTAGGCGTTGTGCTGGATACCCTTCAACAGATCGAAAGTCATTTATTAATGCGCCATTATGACGGACTGACAAAATCAGGAAGAATCAAGGGTCGTTCTTCCTATGCAGTAACAGGATAATGTATGTTTAGTAAACAACAAGTTTTAGAAAAATCAGCAGAAGAAATTGAATTACTGAGGGAAAATGGGACTATCGTAAGTAAGACCATTGCTGAAGTTGCAAAATATATTCAACCTGGTGTTAAAACGATAACACTTGACAAAATAGCTGAAGATTTTATCCGGTCGGAAGGTGCAGTGCCCGGATTTAAAGGGTACAGAGGGTTCCCGGCTACCCTGTGTATCTCGACGAACGAAGAAGTAGTACATGGATTTCCGGGTGAAAGAGTTCTTAAAAATGGTGATATAGTTTCGATCGACTGCGGATGCCAGAAAAATGGCTATAACGGCGATTCGGCATACACTTTTCCTGTTGGTGAAGTAGATACTGAGGTTCTAAATTTACTGAAACGAACCAAAGAATCACTTTTCCTGGCTATTGATCTGGCTGTTTCCGGAAAACGTGTTGGCGATATTGGCGCTGCCGTACAGAATTATGTGGAATCGTTTGGTTATTCGGTAGTTAGAGAGCTTGTTGGACATGGTATAGGTAAGGAATTGCACGAAAAACCAGATATTCCGAATTATGGGAAGAGAGGTTCCGGAATAAAACTTACCTCAGGAATGACATTTTGTATTGAACCTATGATCAATTTGGGTACAAAATCAGTTGTTCAATCGCATGACGGGTGGACGATCCGTACGGCTGACAGGAAACCTTCGGCACATTTTGAGTTGACTGTTGCCGTCAACAAAGATAAAGCGGATGTACTTTCCACTTTTCGTTATATTGAAGAAGTACTCGGACCAAGAAGTATATAAAATGGCAAAACAATCTTCAATACAGCAAGACGGCACTGTTATCGAATCCCTGGGTAATGCCATGTTCCGCGTGGAATTAGAAAACGGGCACGTGATCACGGCACACATTTCCGGTAAGATGCGAATGCATTATATTAAAATTTTGCCCGGAGATAAAGTCAGGATCGAAATGTCACCTTATGATTTGACAAAAGGTAGAATTACGTTCAGATATCAATAGAACTAAAGTAAACGTAACATGAAAGTAAGAGCATCCATCAAAAAAAGGTCTGTAGATTGTAAAATCGTTCGCAGAAAGGGGAAATTATATGTTATCAATAAGAAGAACCCTAAATTCAAACAAAGACAAGGTTAAGATTTCATAAACATAAAATTGGATTATTATGGCCAGAATTGCAGGTATTGACCTACCTAAAAATAAACAAGGTGAAATAGGGCTGACATATATTTTTGGAATTGGCAGAAGTACAGCCCAAAAGATTCTGACGTTGGCAGGCGTTGAGTGGAATAAAAAAGTTCAGGACTGGAATGATGAGGAACAGAATAAAATCCGTACCATCATAAATGATAATTTCAAGATTGAAGGGGCCCTTCGTTCAGAGGTCCAGATGAACATAAAACGATTGATGGATATCGGTTGCTATCGTGGAATTCGTCATCGTTTGGGATTGCCCACGCGCGGTCAAAGTACCAAGAATAATGCCCGGACAAGGAAAGGCAGGAAAAAGACTGTTGCCAACAAGAAAAAAGCGACAAAAGGTTAATTGTAAATGCACCTATTTAAATAAAATATGGCAAAGACTGAAAAAAGTTCAAAGAAAAGGGTTGTTAAAGTTGACACGATTGGAAAAGCTTTTGTTAACGCTTCTTTCAACAACCTTATCATTACGTTAACAAACAACAGTGGTCAGGTTATTAGTTGGTCCTCCGCGGGCAAGATGGGCTTCAAAGGTTCGAAAAAGAATACTCCCTATGCCGCACAAATGGCGGCGCAGGATGCATCGAAGGTAGCTTATGATTTAGGACTGCGTAAGGTCAAGGTTTTTATTAAAGGGCCAGGCGCAGGTCGCGAATCAGCCATCAGGACCCTCCATACGGCTGGCATAGAAGTAATGGAAATTGTGGATATCACTCCGCTTCCTCACAACGGATGTCGTCCGCCAAAACGCCGGAGAGTTTAATCTATCCCGGGACATAAAAGGAAAAAGAATAAAATAACAGAAAATATATCAATTACCATGGCAAGATACATTGGTCCGAAATCCAAGATTGCAAGAAGGTTCAGGGATCCTATTTATGGACCTGATAAAAGTTACGAGAAAAAGAATTATCCACCGGGTATGCATGGCCAGACAAAACGTCGTGCCAAGACATCAGAATATGGTACTCAGCTAACTGAAAAGCAGAAGGCTAAATATACCTATGGCATTTTAGAGCGCCAGTTTAAGAATACCTTTTTGAAAGCAGCCCGTAAGGGAGGGATCACAGGGGTTGTTTTGTTACAATTGATTGAGTCCAGGCTTGATAATGTGGTCTTTCGGCTCGGTATTTCACCGACGCGTGATGGCGCACGTCAGCTCATCGGTCACCGGCATATCATGGTAAATGGTAAAGTTGTTAATATCCCTTCCTTCGAACTTCGCCCCGGAGACATTATCTCGGTCAGGGAACGTTCAAAATCACTGGAAGTAATCACCAATTCTTTGGCAGGCAGGAGCAATCAATATCCCTGGATGGAATGGGACAGCGCCATGATGACCGGCAAATTTATGAGCTATCCGGAACGTGATCAGATACCTGAAAATATCCGGGAGCAGCTTATCGTTGAGTTATATTCTAAGTAATGATTAGTCAGGGAGGTCAATTGATTTCCCATCCATAATAAAACCAAAAAAGAATAATATGGCAATATTACCGTTCCAGAAACCAGATAAGGTGATCATGGTTGAAGCCGATGATTGCCGCGGCCTGTTCGAATTTCGTCCATTAGAACCTGGCTTTGGTGTGACCATTGGTAACGCACTGAGAAGGATTTTGCTTTCCTCCTTGGAAGGCTTTGCCATCACTTCGGTTAAAATTGAAGGAGTTGAACAGGAATTTTCGACAATTAAAGGGGTTATTGAGGATGTCACAGAGATCATTCTCAACCTTAAACAGATTCGCTTTAAACGGCTGATAGAAAATGAAAATTCGGAAAAGGTAACAGTGATCATCGGCCAGCAGAAGGAATTCAAAGCTGGTGATATCAATAAGTTCCTCTCCGTATTCCAGGTGCTTAACCCCGAAGTGGTAATCTGTCACATGGAAGCTTCCGTGAAGTTGACGGTTGAGTTATCCATTGATAAAGGCAGAGGGTATATACCGGCTGAAGAAAATAAAACGTTGAGCTCATCCCTGGGGAGGATTGCCATCGATTCGATACATACCCCGATTAAAAATGTGACCTTCACTATCGAAAATTTCAGGGTAGAGCAGAAAACCGATTACGAAAAATTGTTGATAGAGGTGATTACGGACGGATCAATCCATCCCAAAAATGCCCTTAAAGAAGCAGCTAAAATTCTGATTCACCATTTCATGCTGTTTTCGGATGAAAAGATTACACTTGATTCGGCGGAAAAGACTGTGGCAGAGGAGTTTGATGAGACTTCGCTGCACATACGTCAACTCCTGAAAACAAAGCTTGTTGATATGGACCTTTCGGTCAGGGCTTTGAATTGTCTGAAAGCCGCTGATGTGGAGACCCTTGGAGATCTCGTAGCCTTTAATAAAAACGATCTGCTGAAGTTCCGTAATTTTGGAAAAAAATCCCTGACGGAGTTGGAAGAACTCGTGAAATCAAAAGGTCTGGAATTTGGAATGAATACGACGAAATATAAATTAGATAAGGATTAATTGCAATGAGACACCAGAAGAAAATTAATCATTTAGGACGTAAAAGTGCGCACCGCAAGGCTATGCTGTCAAATATGGCTGCCTCCCTGATCATTCATAAAAGGATACATACAACTGTTGCCAAAGCAAAAGCCTTAAGGATTTTTGTGGAACCGTTGATCACTAAATCGAAAGAAGATACTACCCATTCGCGCCGTATGGTGTTTGGCTATCTGCAAAATAAAGAAGCTGTGACTGAGCTTTTCCGTGAAATATCTAAAAAAATCATGGAACGCCCAGGCGGTTATACCCGTATCCTGAAGACAGGAAACAGATTTGGTGATAATGCTGAAATGTGTATGATCGAATTGGTTGATTACAACGAAATTATGCTTTCAACAAGGGATGAAGGAAAGACTAAAACGACCCGTAGAAGACGGGGAGTGGCTAAGAAAAAAGGCGCTGAAACATCTGAACAAACTGAAGAAAAACCTGCCAAAGTAGAAAAACCCGCCAAAGAAAAACCGGCTAAAGCTGAGGGTAAACCTATCAAAGCAGATAATGCACCTTCTGATGCCATTGAACCTGAAGTCAATTCTACTCCTGCTGAAGAAAAACCAGAAGAATAAACAAATCTAAAAAATTCGAATTTTATAAAAGGATAACGTACGGAATATGTTGTCCTTTTTTTCTTTATAGTTTGTTAAACTAAAAAAAATAATTATGAGTACTATATTATCAACCCATGCCCGTCAGATCCTTGACTCACGTGGGAATCCCACCATTGAGGTGGATGTTATGACCGATAGTGGGGTTATCGGACGCGCTGCTATTCCTTCAGGGGCTTCCACGGGAATTCATGAAGCCATCGAGCTTAGGGATGGAGATAAAAAGTTTTATATGGGGAAGGGAGTCCTTCAGGCAGTACATAATGTGAATAATGTTATTGCCGGTGAAATCCAGGGAATGTTTGTCGCCGATCAGATTGAAATCGATAACAAATTGATAGAACTGGATGGAACACCCAACAAATCCAAATTGGGCGCCAATGCCATTTTAGGTGTATCGCTTGCTACAGCACATGCTGCTGCTCAGGTAACCGGCCAGGAGTTATACCGGTATATCGGTGGCGTGGCTGCACAAACACTTCCAATTCCCATGATGAATATTCTCAATGGTGGTTCTCATGCGGATAACAGCATCGATATTCAGGAATTCATGATCATGCCGGTTGGCGCCACATCATTCAGCGAAGCCATCCGAATGGGAACGGAAGTGTTTCATAACCTGAAAAATGTTTTGAAAAAAAGCAAATATTCTACAAACGTTGGAGATGAAGGCGGTTTTGCACCTAATCTCAAATCAAATGAAGAAGCGCTCAAGTATATTATTAAAGCTATTGAAGTAGCCGGATATGTCCCGGGAAAAGACATTTACATCGCCCTTGATCCTGCCTCCTCAGAATATTATATTCCGGAGGAGAATGTTTACCATTTTAAAAAATCCACAGGGGATAAGTTGACTCCTGCCGAAATGGTATCTTTTTGGAAAGACTGGGTCAAACGTTATCCAATCATTTCAATTGAGGATGGAATGGCTGAGGATGATTGGGATGGATGGAAACTAATGACCAAAGAACTGGGTAATAAAATTCAGCTGGTAGGCGACGATATTTTCGTTACCAATGTTGACCGTCTCTCGGAAGGAATTAAAAAGAATGTCGCTAATTCAATCCTCATAAAAGTCAACCAGATTGGAACCCTGAGCGAAACAATCAATGCTGTTAATCTGGCATATCGCAACAGTTATACGGCAGTGATTAGCCATCGTTCCGGTGAAACCGAAGATGTGACCATTGCAGATCTGGCAGTTGCTTTAAATACAGGATTGATCAAGACCGGATCAGCCTGCCGCACGGATCGGATTGCTAAATATAATCAACTTCTTCGCATTGAGGAACAGCTTGGGGATACAGCCAAGTATTTGGGGAATGATTTCAAATACGTTCGGTAAACTGGAATGAACAACTTTAATAAAAGCCTCTGACTTCTTTCTAAGGTCAGGGGCTTTTTTTGGTTGATAAAAATGTTGATAGAAAAATTTTCTGTTTTCCAAAATGATTGTTCGACCGACTAAATTTGATAAAAAATTTATCATGAGCGCTGTTAAAAAGCAGGCAGTTTTTTGTATGTTCTTCCTTTCGATCTCATTTGTTTCAGTGGGACAACAAACCTTGTTTTTTTCCTGGGATGAATTTCCAGGTAGGTGGTGCGTTGGTTTAACTTTAGGGCCTGATTTCTATTATGGTGATCTGAATAAGACGAAAGCGGGTATTTCCCGAAATGTCAGCATCGCGGGGGGGGCTTTTGTTTCGTGGCAGATGAACAATATCATTGGTTTAAGGGGTGAATGGCTGATTGGGGGATTAACAGGGATCCTGGTCCGTGATCCGGAACCATACAACAATTTTCATGGGGTATTCTCTGATTTTACTGTAAACGCCACTTTTGATTTTACGAACATAATTCTCAAATATAATCCATTCCGGAAAGTTCATGTTTATGGTCTGGGTGGAGTGGGAATCATGACATGGTCAAGCGCCAGTAATGTCGGGGGACAGAATGTTTCGGGTTTGAATGCTGCTGCTGTTTTACCCTTTGGTTTTGGCGCCTTTTACACTTTTGGCAACCGTCTTAATATTGGTTTGGAATGGACAACGCGTGTTGTTATGAGTGATAAGCTTGATCAGTGGACAGCAAGTGCAAAATTTGATTATAATAGCTATCTCTCTTTCTGGATATCCCTAAATTTCAATCAATTGAAAGATATGTTTCAAAAACAGGAAAAATGATCTTCTTTTTGTCAATCGGTAATTTTTCTTTAACTTGTTAACAAGATGTTCAAATAAAATATTTCTATTCCTGTATTTTTAAATTCAATCATTATAAATTTGATTATCAATTAATCCAGGTGATGTCAGGTTATAGAAAGAAGGATATTGTCTTTTTTTTCATTTTGTTTTTTTTCACCGGCGGATCTTTTGCACAGGAAGATAAATCTCATAATTCTCAAACTTCTTCCGGCTTTAGTCGATGGCAGGTTGGAGTTAGCATCGGTCCTGACTTTTTTTATGGTGATCTAAATAAATACAAAATTGGCATTTCCGGGAGCGTTAGCATTGCAGGAGGACTTTTCCTGAGTCGTCAAATCACTCCAGTATTTGGTGTAAGGGGCCAGGTTTTGGCGGGAGGAATAAATGGGAACAAAGAGACCAATGTCGATTCAAATCCTGTCCTTAAAAAGTTCAGGGGAGGTTTTTTTGAGATTAATGTCAATGGTACTATTAATTTTTCGAATTTAATTTCAAAGTATAAACCATCCCGGAAGTTTTTTATTTACGGAACCCTAGGTGTGGGAGTTACAAACTGGAATACCTTACAGCAAGATCTTGTTGACGATGCCGTCGTCAGTTCACATCCTGACCCGAGACGATGGAGAACTGCAGCAGTCGTACCTTTTGGTCTGGGAGGCGCTTACTGTATTACTGATAAGTTAGATCTGAATCTTGAATGGACTTTCAGGATGGTTACTTCTGACCTTTTGGATCAGACAACCGGAGGATTCAAATTTGATTTTTATGATTATCTGGCAATTGGAGTTACTTTTAATCTTGGTCAGAGGGCATCCAGGTCGCAGAAATTGCTTGATTATCCTTATTTTTCAACGACCGTCAGCAGGACTCCGTCAGAGGCCCGTATCGCATCCCCTGAGCCTGCAAACCAACCGGTTTATGCAGAGAATGAAACTTATGTTTACACAGTCCAGATTTTTGCATTCGAAAAGCATCATTACAGCGCCGAATGGATCCGCAAAAAATATAAGATCAAACAACCGGTAGTCCGTGAAAAGGAAGGAAATATATCCCGCTATATCATTGGGGTTTTTACTACGCTTAATTCCGCGAAATCAACCCGTGATGCGATGTTGCAAAAAGGGATCCACGATGCATTTGTTGTTGCATACAAGGATGGGAAGAGGCATCATACAGTCAGTTCGGGGTTTTAATTGTAAAACCATTATTTACAAACCTGTTTTATGAAATTTAACGATGGCTGGTCGCTCATTCCGGCGTTGATTGATTTTTGAAAATCATTGCAAGCGCCTGTCGTATTACCCAGGAAAAAGTTTGCAAGTCCCCTGTTGTAAAAAATAGTCTTGAGGGTATTATTATCTGTTGGCAAGGTAGATGATAATGCGAGGACATAATCAAAATCCTGGATTGCACCTGTATAATCCGTGAGCTTGAGTTTGCAGTTGCCCCTGTATGTATAGATACCCAAAGGATTAGTTTGTGGTTGTAATTCCAGGGCCCTGTTAAAGGAAAGTACGGCTTCATTGTAATTTCCATTTTCATATTTCCACACGGCATCCCAATAAACCTTATAATAATCATTTTGTATGGCCATGGAAGAAACGCCAGGAGATGAAGTTGCAACCGTTGTATAATTCAAAGTTGAACCAGTGAACCGGAAATTTTTACAGGATTCTTTGATTGCATCTTCCATTTCCTTGTCTTTAAATCCCATTTGAATTGCAGTATGCCAGTCCTGACATGCTCCATTGATATCTTTCAGGCTTCGTTTAACAACACCCCGGTTATAAATAGTGGTTAACCATGCAGTATAATATCCCTGATCAGATGGCTTGAGCATAACAGCCCGGTCAAAATCCTGGAGGGCGCCCGTATAATCTCCGGTTTTTTGGCGCGAATTGGCGCGATATGCATAGGTCAGGAAAAAGTCGGAATAAGGTTGAAACCTTGCAGCTTGAGTCAGATCAGCTATACTTTGTGAATAATTTCCGTTGGTGTAGTTGGTAACGCCTTTTTTATAAAATTCATCTGCGTTCTGCGAATAACCATTGAATTGAGGGACAACGGCCCCTCCTGAATAATGGATGAAGTTTTGAAAGACATTATAGTCAATTTCAAAATAAGAACTTTTGAATAATCTATCCCGGTTTTTAGGATCAAAGTATGGCATATAAAATTTCTTCTTATTCATAACCTGTATCAAGCGAAACCTCATTAAGGTTTGACCACTGGTTTGAACCGGCCATATAGCGATCAACAAGTTGTGGGAGGCAATCGTTTTTTCACTCAGTGTTTTTTGAATGTTATATGCAATGGTCGAATTGAGTGTGCTTTTATTATAATCCACCAGTGAACCACTGCATATTACCTCCATGTTGGTTATATATACCTTATTGAAATCCATTTTTTCTGGAATCACCTCATTTAGTTTATCTCTTTTAAAAACAAAAAAGGAGAGTCCCAATTGATTATGCCATCCATCCATGAGGATGGGAAATTCATAATAACCTGTTCTGTATTTGATGATCATGACAACATAAGTGTCATTTCCGGAAGTAACATCTCTTAATTCAATGATATCAAAATTTTCTTTTCCGAGTTTATAGTATGTTTTTCCTGAATTGTTGAATTCGGTTTTGCTGTATAACAACCTGTTTTCCTGCGAAATCCACTTTCCGTCGTCCTGAAGGGTCCATCCCATGGCCTTATCAATGAATGACTTAACATCGCTGATGACGGGAAGGTTATTTATCGATCGTTCGACAATTATCGCGTTTGGCTTAGGTTGCAAATAAGGGTTAACAGCGCCCTGGCCCTGACTGTACAGGACCCCCATGAAATTCATAAAAAAGATTAATAAAACAAAGTGTTTCATTGTTCCCTACAGTGATTGATCTGTTTCTAAAATGTGAACCAATAAATTCGTTACATGTTTTACATTATCATTAAAGACCTGCAAGACATTGTCCCATGTAACAGGTTCATCATCTTGTTTCCATGAATCATAATCGGTTGAAAGGGCAATTGATGCATAAGGGATTCCGGCTTCATTAGCCAGGCTGACTTCGGGAGCGATGCTCATGTTGACGATATCGGCGCCAAGTAACCGGAACATCTTTGACTCTGCCCGGGTCGAAAACCGGGGGCCTTCAATTGTTACAATGTTACCGTTGGAATGATAGGATAGTTCAAGATCCTTGCAGGCTTTAATAAGAATCTGACGAAGCTTGTCCGAAAAAGGATCTGCCATCGAAGTATGGCCCAATTGACCGGGTCCAAAATGGTCGTAAAATGTATTGATCCTGTGTTTTGTAAAATCGATAAACTGATCAGGAATGACAACATCCCCCCGGCGAATTTCATCCCGGAGGCTACCACAAGCCGTGGTAGCGAAGATATACTGACAACCCAGCTTTTTCAGGGCATAAATATTACCCCGGTTGTTGACCTGAGTTGGCGGAATACTATGGTCGCGACCATGTCGTGAAAGGATATATACCTCGAATTTACCTGTTTTGCCATGATAAAACGAGGAACTTGCGTTCCCGTAAGGGGTTTCAATATTTAGTTCATCTACCGCCTGAAGAATATTCAACTTTTCCAGTCCGGTACCACCGATAAGACCCACTTTAAACATAGTACGAAATTTAAGCGAATATAATAGAAATTAAAACCGGTTTAATTTCTGGTTTGATTTATTTATAACAAAATCACTTCAAGTTATCAACAAGGGAAGGGGGTATAAACAATTTGGAATGCTTAATGCTTTTCATTTACAATGTCACCGAAAAGGTTAAATTTGCCATATATAACATGAATACATGCAAATTCAATACATAGGAGAACATCTGTTTCCTGGCGAACTGGGCAAAGTCTTCGTCTGGCTTAGTTTCAGCGCTGCTATTCTGGCTGCCATTTTTTATGTTTTTTCTTTCTATCGTCGGAAAAACAACTTGTTATGGTTGCATTCCGCAAGGGCCTTTTATTTCTCTCATGTTTTATCGCTGTTAATTGTTTCGGGGTTGCTTTATTATCTGATATTCAGCCATTATTTCGAATATGCATACGTATGGGAATACTCTTCAGCTGCCTTACCGGTTAAGTATCTTATTTCATGTTTTTGGGCCGGTCCGGAAGGAAGCTTTCTTTTCTGGACTTTGGGACAAGCTATAATCGGGTTTATCCTGCTTTGGATCTCCCGAAAATGGGAATCACCGGTCATGATGATTTTTTCTTTTTCCCAGGTATTTATGACATCCATGTTATTGGGCGTTAAGGTTTCAGGAATACAAATTGGCGCCAGTCCCTTCACCCTTTTACGCGAAACGATCGATTCTGTTCAAGGTACTATCTTTGTCATGCCCGACTACATTCGTCAGATAACAGACGGAAATGGACTTAACCCTTTGCTTGAGAATATTTGGATGATCATTCATCCTCCGGTTCTTTTTATAGGTTATGCCCTTACCCTGGTCCCTTTATGTTATGCCATCGCGTCATTATTAAAAAATGATCACTATACCTGGATCTCCCGTGCATTTCCATGGACCCTTTTAGCTTTATTCATATTAAGCGCCGGAATATTATTGGGTAGCGCATGGGCTTATGTATCGCTTACTTTCGGAGGGTTTTGGTCATGGGATCCCGTGGAAAATTCCTCTCTTATTCCATGGATGACACTGATTGCGGCGCTTCATTTTATGATAATTTCAAGACGACAGGACCATGCCTTATTGTCGGCTTATGTGTTCTCGGCCTTGTCTTATGTCTTGGTACTTTATGCCAGCTTCCTTACCCGTAGTGGTATTCTTGCAGATACATCGGTCCACTCTTTCGGTAAAAGTGGTATAGCTTTTCAGTTTTTGATCTTTTTATTGTCTTTTCTGGTATTGGTGATAGTCATGATCAGTATGAAAATCAGAAAATTTCATATTCCGAAACAGGAATCTTTGCTTTCTCGCGAATTCTGGATGTTTATTGGTAGTATCATCATGGTTTTGGCTTCTTTTCAACTGATCTTTACCACATCCATCCCTGTTTTTAATTTTTTATTTCACACTGGCATTGCTCCGCCGGCTGACCGGGTTGGCTTCTATAACCGATACCAGATGCCTTTTGCGCTTTTGATAACTGGTTTCATTGCTTTTAGTCAGTTTTTAAATTATGATTTCAATGATTCGAGGAAATTTTTCCGGAAAGTGATTATTCCGCTTTTACTTTCAATGGTTGTTTGTATCTCTTTCATGGTGGCAGGAATTGTTACGAAATTTAATTTTGTTCTTTTCCTGTTTTTTATACTTTTTGCTTTATTTTCATCTCTTTATAACCTGATATTTCGGACTTCAAATCCAAGGAATTTACCGGCTGTTTTTACCCACATTGGATTTGTGATGTTCCTGTTGGGCGCACTGATAACCTTTTCGAACTCAAAAATCATTTCCGTGAATACATCCCGATTCGATTTGGGCGATGAAAGGGCAAACAACGAAAATCTGATGTTGGTAAGAGGGGATACCTTATACATGGGTGACTTTTATGTAATTTATTCTGGCAACAGAAAGACCGGTAACGCCACTTCATACCGGGTTGATTTTCTCCGGAAACTAACGGGAAAATTCCAAAAAGCGTTTACGCTTCAACCTTCAGTCAATGTTCATCCACGAATGGGTGCGGTATATAATCCCGATACCCGGCATTTTATCAACCGGGATTATTATACTAATATTTCTGCAGTTGGTCACGATCCGGACTATATTGTTATCAAAGTGACCATGAACCCGTATATCAATATTATGTGGACAGGTTGTTTTCTTATGATGGGCGGATTCGCATGGGCTTTTTTCAGACGGGTCAGGAGGAGGTGGATCTGCCGGTAGTTTTACTTTTCTTTAGCTCGGTCACAAAGCATCGGAACGAACCTGAACGCACCGTGTTCCTTTTTATCAAACGAGATAACTGATGTTTTAATGATCGTTGTCATGATCTGGGTGTCGGATTCACCGACCGGGATGACAAGGATACCACCAACGCGAAGTTGATCCAGCAATATGTCGGGTATATATGGCGCCGCTGCCGTGACAATCATTTTATCATAAGGAGCAAAGGCTTTTAACCCTTTGTAACCGTCGCCATAAAAGGTTTTAATGGTATTATATCCAAGCGTAATCAGAAATTTACTGGTTTTATCAAAAAGTGTTTTTTGACGTTCAATGGTAAACACGCGGGCGCCCATTTCTGCTAAAATGCAAGCCTGATAACCTGAGCCAGTACCGATTTCCAGAACCCTGTCGCCCTTTTCAATCCGGAGTAATTCTGTTTGATAGGCAACGGTATAAGGTTGTGAAATGGTTTGGCCAGCGCCGATGGGGAAAGGTTTGTCTTCATAAGCATATTCGAGGAAGGAGGAATCAAAAAAGAAATGGCGGGGAACCTTTTCCATCGCGGTCAGGACATTTTCATCCAAAATTCCTTTTTCCCTTATGCTACGAATAAGCAATTTTCTTAACCCATTGTGGCGATACGAGTCGATGGGACGAGTGTTTGTCATGTCACCAAACCTTGAGAAAATTTTCACGAAAATACTAAATAAAGTACGGCTAAAAGGCTAACTTTGCAAAAAAACATTTTATGTTGAAGATCGGAGTATTGGGAGCTGGCCATCTTGGTAAAATTCACCTGAAATGCTTACAAGAAATCCCATCTTATGATTTGGTCGGTTTTTATGATCCTGACGTGGCCAATGCCAATCATGTTGAAGAAGAGTTTAATATAAAAAAGTGGGAATCCGTTGAACAGCTGATTGCTGCAGCCGAAGTTATTGATATTGTAACCCCAACCATTTCGCATTTTGATTGCGCATCCAAATCATTGAAAAAGTGTCGTCACGTCTTTATTGAAAAGCCGATTGTTACCAGTGTTGAAGAGGCCCGTGATCTGATAAAAATCGCGGGGGAGGCAAATGTAAAAGTGCAGGTAGGTCATGTGGAAAGGTTTAATCCTGCATTCCTTGCTGCAGAACCTGCTTTTGACCATCCCATGTTTATTGAGACCCATCGCCTTTCCGAATTTAATCCCAGAGGTACCGATGTGCCGGTCATTCTTGATTTGATGATCCATGACATAGATATCGTTCTCAGCGTTGTTAAAAGTAATATCAAAAAGATCAGTGCGAGCGGCGTTGCTGTCCTCAGTGATACTCCTGACATCGCCAATGCCCGGATTGAGTTCGATAACGGTTGTGTGGCGAACCTGACAGCCAGCAGGATTTCGTTGAAAAATATGAGAAAATCAAGGTTTTTTCAAAGGGATGCTTACATCTCCGTTGATTTTCTGAAAAAGGCGCTGGAGATCGTCCGGATAACCGACACTGGTCAGAATGGCGATATTCCGGGATTTATTATCGACCTTGGCAAGGGTAAAGGGACCAGGCAGATCCATTTCGATAAACCGGAGATCAAACCTTCCAATGCTATTAAAACGGAATTGGAAAGTTTTTATTCCGCGATCATTAATAATACAATACCTCCCGTGACAATCAATGATGGCTATCAGGCGTTGGAAGTTGCTCACAAAATCATGGAGAGGATTAACCAAAGCGTTAGTAATATCCTTTGATCCAGTAAATGTCTGGTTTATAACTTTTATCGGGAAATACACAATATAGGGAACTCGTATTCGTTACCCATAAAGGGTTTCGTTTATAAAACTTATACGCTTTTATGACTTACCGGACACTCTTACGCTGCTTGTTGTTTCTTCCGGTTTTGATTATTCTGATGGTTTCATGCGAAAAATTTTCCGGGGATCAATCCATCCCGGCATATCTTAGTATAGATTCTATTTATCTGACCACCGATTATAGTAAACAAGGAACAAATTCACAAAATATAACCGATGTATGGGTTTATGTGGATGACGAGTTATTAGGCGCCTATGAATTGCCTGCCCGCTTTCCTGTTTTGAAATCCGGTACCCACACGGTAAAGCTATGGCCCGGGATCAAAAAGAACGGCATTTCAGCTACCCGGATTGGTTATGAATATTACGTTCCCATACAGAAAAATATCATTTTTAAGGAAGATAGTACTTGTCAGCTTGGCGTTCTGAAAACAACTTATCAGACTCCGGCTTTTTTTGCCTGGATGGAGGATTTTGACGGAGCCGGCTGTTCACTGGATAGTACCCAAGGCAGTTCTGCCTATATTGAAAAGACACCCTCCGGATCCCCCCTTACTTTTCAGGGCGCCCACTCGGGAATTGTCGCGCTTGATTCCCTACATGATTATTTTCAATGTCAGACCCATGAAGTATACAGCATACCTAGCTCGTCGGTATTCCTTGAAATGAATTTTAATACGACAAATACATTTATTGTTGGAGTGTTTACTTATGCGGGCATCAATGCCATTCAAACTCCGATTATAACCCTGAACCGGACCAACGGGAACTGGAAAAAAATATATATCGATCTTACAACAACGCTGAATGCTTATACCGGGATGAGCTCCTTCAGGGTTTACCTGGGCGCTTTAAAAAATTCGGATGTGGGGGAATCTTACATCCTCTTTGATAATTTTAAACTTGTTACCCGGAAAACGAATTGATTTTCATGCCTTTATATGGTTAAAAGATCTACACTAAAATGCACATCATGAATAAACGTTTACAGGTTATTAAATATGTTGTCGCAGATTATTTTGCAGCTTTAATTGCCTGGACCCTGTTTTTCATCTACCGAAAACACGCTGTTGATCCAACTGTCTTTTTACATTCACAAGATATATTCCTGGATCAGAAACTCTATTTAGGCATTGTTGCAATCCCTTTTTTCTGGTTATTCCTTTATGCGCTGATTGGGACATACCGTAAAATTTACAGGAAGGCCCGCCTGCGGGAATTCGGACAGACTTTGCTGATTACATTTCTTGGAGTAACCTTGTTGTTCTTCACGTTGATCCTCGATGATGTAATTATTAATCAAAGGACTTATGTTGAATTTTTTCTTGTTCTTTTTCTTTTTCATTTGTTTTTTACCGCTGCATTCCGGTTCCTTATAACATCAAGGACTGCTTATAAAATCCATAATAAAATCATAGGTTTTAATACTGTTATCGTTGGCAGCAACGGAAACGCGGTAGCCATATACAAGGAAATCGAAAACCAGGAAAAATCATCGGGGAATAAATTTGTTGGATTTATTAATGTAGAGGGTTATAAAACCTATAAACTGGCAGACTATATTCCCCATCTCGGTGAGTTGAAGGACTTGAGCCAGATAGTGAAGGATTATCAGATAGAAGAGGTTATCATTGCAATTGAACATTCTGAAAACCATACGATTGAAAATATCATTACCCAGCTGGAAGACACTGATGTCGTGATTAAAATCATTCCTGCCATGCAAGATATACTCATGGGCTCAGTTAAAACGACTTCTATTTTTCATGCCCCACTCATTCAGATATATCCCGACTTGATGCCCGACTGGCAATTTTCGCTGAAAAGGATTATTGACATTGTTATTTCAGTCATCTGCCTGATCATTCTTTTCCCGGTCATGTTGTTAACTGCTATCATTATCAAAATCACATCTCCAGGCCCTGTATTTTATTCCCAGGAAAGAGTTGGACTAAAAGGGAAACTTTTTGTGATGCATAAATTCCGGACCATGTTCCAGGATGCAGAAGATAGTGGCCCTCAACTCAGTTCAAAAAATGATCCCCGGATCACTCGGTTTGGAAAATTTCTGCGTCAGTTCAGGATTGATGAAACGCCCCAGTTCTATACTGTCCTCAAAGGGGATATGAGCCTGGTAGGTCCCCGTCCGGAACGTCAATATTACATTGACCAGATCACTCAAAAAGCCCCCCATTACCGGTTGCTGCATAAAGTGAAACCGGGCATTACTTCCTGGGGACAGGTTAAATATGGTTATGCTGAAAACCTTGATCAGATGATTGAGCGATTAAGATTCGACATCCTTTACATCGAAAATATGTCGCTCGCTATGGATTTCAAGATTTTAATCTATACGGTACTGATCATTATCCAGGGACGCGGGAAATAATCCCTTTTCTATCTCTTTCATTATTTCAGAAGCTTTTCCCTGTAAATAAAGGTCAGTAACCATGTTGGTATAATGCGATGGTTCAGGATTGATTTCCACAATAATTGCTCCGTTTTGTTTGGCCAATGGCGGGATTTGATTAGCAGGCATTACTTCACCCGTAGTACCGATGATAAGAAAGACATCCGACAATCCGGCGGCTTCGTACGAGGCCATGAGGGCATCTTGTGGAATTGATTCACCAAAAAACACAAAATCGGGCTTGAGTATACCACCGCATTCCCTACAGGTAGGCGGCAAGTGATCCAAACTGATTTCAGGTACATTATATTTCTTGAAGCAGGATAAACATTTCAATTTTGTTAAATTCCCATGAAACTCAAATACCATCCGGCTCCCGGCTTCCTGGTGAAGGTTGTCGATATTTTGTGTGATAACCCTTCCCAGCAGTCCTTCTCTTTCCATCCGTGCCAGGGCAAGGTGCGCAGGATTGGGCTTGGCTGAATTGTAATAATCGTAAAAAAGCTCTTTGATGATCATCCACGAATGTTCTGGATTTTCAGTAAAATAGCTGATATCAAGGGCTTCCGGATCATATTTGTTCCAGATGCCGTCTTTGCCCCGGAAAGGAGGAATACCACTTTCGACTGATATTCCTGCTCCGGTGAAGGCAGTTGTGAAACGTGAATGTTTCAGAATCTGAACTGCCTTTTTGATTTTTTCCAATAATTCTTTATTCAAATCTTGATCAGAATTTGGGTTATTTTAACCATTTATCCAGCCAATTAAAAAAAGTTCTCTGCCATAAAATCCCATTCTGTGGTTTTAGGACCCAATGATTTTCATCCGGAAAGCAGAGGAGTTCAGCCGGAATTCCGCGTAAAACCGCCGCATTAAAGGCTTGCATACCCTGTGTGGCAACAATCCGGTAGTCCAATTCCCCATGAATGCACAAAATCGGCGTATCCCAGTTCTGAACAAACCGGTGTGGTGAATTGGCAAACGATCGCTGGGCTGTTTTGTTATTTTTATCCCAGAATGGGCCACCCAGGTCCCAATTCACAAACCACATTTCTTCTGTTTCAAGATATTGAGATTCAAGGTTAAACATGCCATCATGAGCAATAAATGCCTTGAATCTTTTATGATGGTTCCCGGCTAACCAATAAACAGAGAATCCGCCATAGCTGGCTCCTACACACCCCAGTTTATCTTTGTTAACATAGGGTTCTTTGGCAACGGCATCAATGGCGCTGAGATAATCTTTCATGTTCTGGCCTCCGTAATCGCCGCTTATCTGCTCGTTCCATTCCTGGCCAAATCCCGGTAACCCACGGCGGTTTGGCGCAACAACAATGTAGCCATTAGCTGCCATCATCTGGAAATTCCACCTGTAGGACCAGAACTGGCTTACGGTGCTTTGTGGCCCTCCCTCACAGTATAACAGGGTGGGATATTTTTTTGTGGAATCAAAGTGGGGCGGATAGATGATCCAGGCATGCATTTCTTTATTATCAGTTGTTTTAATCCATCTCTGTGAAATTTTTCCAAACGTCAGTTGGCCCAGGATATCTTTATTGGTAGTAGTGACCTGTTTATCTGTTCCATTCTGTGGATCAACAGCGTAAATTTCCGCCGGCATTGACATAGAGACCCTTGTTGCAATCAACCGGTCACCAGCAGGGACCACTGCGGTATAATTATGAATTCCATTGGTGATTTTGATAATTTTCCCATCCGCGGGATCCAGCCGGTAAATTTCATCGGTTGCATGCCAGTCGCTGATGAAATAAATTGAACGACTGTCATCTGCCCATGCCAGGCTTTCAGCATTCTGATCAAAATTCTTTGTGAAGTCAGTCTTGATCTTTGAATTAAGGTCCATGATGAAAAGACGGTTTTTATCGGACTCGTACCCATCGCGTTCCATGCTTTGCCAGGCAATTTTTTTACCATCGGGTGAAAAGGTAGGCGCCACGTCATAACCCATCATCCCTTCAGTGATGTTGACCGTCTTTCCGCTTTCCAGGTTATAGAGATAAATATCGGAATTAGTGGAAACAGCATATTCTTTTCCCTTCTTTTTCCGGCAGGTATAGGCAATTACTTTACTGTCGGGGCCCCAGTTTATCTGTTCCATTCCTCCAAAAGGCATCAATGGACTTTCCCAAGGCTCTTCTGGCATCAGGTCTTTTCCTTTGGTGATGGTCCCGTTCAGGTCAGCAACAAAGATATGGCTGTAAGCCTGGACCCAGGTGTCCCAATGCCGGTACATCAGATCATTGAATATTTTCCCGGTTGCCTGTGGAAGATCAGCATAAAGGTCTTTAAACTGTTTTTCGGGATAAACATCTGCAGTATATAATATTTTCTTCATGTCAGGGGAAACCTTATACCCATTGATCCCATTCTTGATGTTGGTTATTTGCTGACGTTCGCTGCCGTCGGGGTTCATTTTCCAAACCTGCATGGCGCCATTTTCGGCCGACATGAAAAATATCTTTTTACCATCAGGGCTCCACATGGCCTGGTATTCACTGACTTTTGTACTTGTCAACCGCTTCTCATTCTGTCCGTCAACACCGATGCTGTACAATTCCCGGTTCCCTTTGTTTTGTTTGATGTCATAATAAGTAACACCATACAAAATGTTTTTTTTGTCCGGGGATACTTCCGCTTCACTGAGCCTTCCAAAACTCCACAAAATCTCAGGAGTCATAATATCACTCTCCAGCGCTAACGATTTCTTCTCAATTATGGGGGCATCATCAGCTTTCTTTTCTGCTGGTTTGCAACCATAATATCCGGCCAAAATTGCCAGTATTATGATGTAAGTTACTTTTTTCATAACAAGGGATTTTAATTTAAAACGATGATTCTTTTCGGGTGTTATATACAAGTGAGTTTATTACTTAATTCATTATCCGGCGAAAATAAGGAAATAAAGTTTCGGAATAAAAATGATCAATCCGACAATTACTGCGGCGATGGCTGTAACCAGAACAGCTCCTGCAGCAATGTCTTTCACTTTTCCTGCGAGTTCATGATAATCAGGTGACACAAAATCAACGAGATATTCAAGGGCTGAATTCATTACTTCTGCTGAAAGGACACTTCCGATCATAATGATAACTGCCAGCCATTCAAAGGCAGACAGACCAGCCAGGAATCCACAGATTAGAACAATTACAGTTACTCCTAATTGTATCTGAAAATTAGGTTGATTTCGGATGACCGAAATGATACCTTTCCAGGCATATACGAAACTCCTCTTCCGGGCAGTCAGGCTATATCTTGATTGCGAAATATTTTCCATTTTATTTAATTAACCAGGTACTTGTGCAGAATGGCTATTAATTCTTTTGAATCAATGGGTTTAGAAATATAATTATCACATCCGGCTGCCAGGCTTTTTTCCCTTTCACCCTTAAGGGCGTAAGCTGTTTGAGCGATAATAGGGATATTTGGCTTATCCTTTTTAATGATCTGAGTCGCCTCATAACCATCCATGATTGGCATCCGGATATCCATCAGGATGAGATCAATGGGTTGTGTTTTACATAATTCAATGGCATCCATCCCGTTTTTGGCCCATATCAATCTGGCGCCTGTCTTTCGCAGGATCCGATCCATAAGGAAAAAGTTTGAATCTTCGTCTTCCACAACAAGGATGACTTTCTTTGTCCAGTCGTTGGCTGAAGTAACAGGAGCTAAAGGTTTCCGGGGCTCTGTGATTTTAGTTCCTGGTATCTCTAAGGGCAATAATATATGAAAGGTAGTCCCTTTATTTTTTTCGGAGGCTAATTTTATCTCGCCTCCCAGAAGTTTGATGAGGTTTTTTGAGATAGTGAGGCCGAGTCCGGTCCCGCCATATTTTCGGGTATTGGTATCATCCACCTGTCGGAAACGTTCAAAGATAATCTCATGCATTTCATGAGGGATCCCGATACCGGAATCTCTTACAAAAAATTCAATATACGATGCATCCTCCATATTCTTTAAGGTATAACCAAATTCTACAAATCCTTCATGGGTGAATTTCAGGGCGTTTTCAATAAGGTTGGTCATAACCTGGCGTAAACGGTTCCCGTCGGTGAGGATTGAAAAGTCCCGGTCGGTATTGGCAGGAAGACAGTTTAAAACGATATTGCTTTTTGCGGTCTTACGTTTTACTTCATTAAGCGTGACCATCAGATTGGTCATCAACTGGTTAATTGCACACTCTTTGATCTCTATCTTGATCTGGCCCGATTCAATTTTTGCAATATCGATAATGTCGTCAATAATCCGTAAAAGATCATTTCCTCTTTCTCTGATAATATGAACAAATTCAGTTTTTTCCTCTTCTGAGACCCCCGGATCAGAAAGAAGGGTAGAAAACCCTAAGATAGCATTCATCGGGGTCCTGATCTCATGTGACATATTGGATAAAAACGCCGATTTGAGCTTATCCGATTCTTCCGCTTTTTCCTTAGCTGCAATCAGGTTTATTTCAATTTTTTTTCTATCGGATATATCCCTGTATATTCCGTAGCCACCTACTGTTTTCCCGTTGATGATAATAGGGGTTACCAGGAGCGAAACATCGATCAGATGCCCATCTCTGTGTCTCCGTTTTGTTTCTGTCGAGGTTACCTCCAACGTGGATATTCCCGAAGTTATCCGGGATGCTTCATTAAAAAACTCCGGTGAAGTGATATTCTGATCAATAGATTTTCCAATAATTTCCTGAGGAGTGTAACCAAACAAACGGGAGAATTCTGAATTGATTTTAGTCACATTTCCCATCAAGTCGATCATGATGATGGCTTCTGAGCTTCCCTCAAAAAGTTGATCAAGGTACGCTTTTTCTTTTTGGAAAGAGTCTTCCGCCTCTTTACGGGAGATGACTATCGCAATCTGGTCAGCGATAAATTTAAGAAGTTCAAGCTCCTGGTAGGTATATTGATCGTGGGCCCTGTAACTCTGCACAACAATGACCCCAATCACTTCATCATCAACGATAAGTGGAACGCCAAGCCAGACTTTTGCCGGAGTTCCCACCATTTCAATCTGGCCGGCGCTCGCTAACTCCTTGATCGTATTCTCAGTGGCTAATAAAGCCTTTCGGGTTTTAACAACATAACCGGTCAAAGTCTTACCGGCAGGGAATTCGGTAAAGTTATCCTGGGCATCAACCTGATAAGGTAGCGATAGCGTATCGTTCTTCTTATTGTAGATCGCAATGAAAAAGTTCTCAACATCAATGATCTGTTTTAAATTTTCATGGATCGACCTAAAAACATCGTCAATGGAAGCGGCTATATATGAATTTTTTGAGATATTAAAAAGGACTTTTTGAACCAGTTCTGCATGCTTTTGTTCCGTGATATCAGAAATAAATCCTTCAACATAAAGTGGCTTGCCATGATTGTCGAAGATCCCTTTAGCTTTTTCCCATACCCATTTGGTTTTTTTATCCGCAGTGATGATCCGGTATTCAACGGTAAAAGTCTGGTTTGAATAAATTTTTCCTTGGGTCTCATCCCATATCCGCTCCCGATCATCATTGACAATCAAATCGTTATATGAAAGGATCTTGTTCATAACAAGGTGGTCAGTTGGGTAACCTGTCAGCTCCTGGCATCCATCACTAAGGAACTCCATGGTCCAGTGGCGGTCATTCCGGCATCTGTAAACCATACCCGGGAGGTTGTCAAGTAAAGTGGAAAAGCGGCGTTTAATCTCAAAAAGATCTTCCTGCTCCTTCCTGTGCTCAGTTATATCAATGAAAATTTCAAGATTTAATCTTTCATTATTGTTAGGAATTGGGATAGTATGCAGCAACACTGGTATTTTATTTCCGGATTTATGGTGTAAGAGATATTCTTTACCGATGGCTAAGTTATCGGATCCAAGACCTGAAATATCCTTTGATTCCTGCTGTGCAATCAGCATATCCCTCGGATTGCCTTTTACCTCTGCAGACCGGTTATATCCTGAGATGGATAAACCTTTTTCATTGATCATTATGATCTTTTGATCCTCTCTGGTGATCAGGATGCCGAAGGGCATGGCGTCTAAAATTCTGATAGAGATTTGCTTCTGTTGATTATCGAGGGAATGAAGTTTTTTCTCGCTGAGTTTGAGAGATTCCTTGAGTTGTTCGATTGTTTTAATCGCTTTGATCAGTTCAGCTGATTGGAGTTCCATTAACTTAGTATATTTATTTAATTTATTTATAGATAGCGTCTTACTGATTTTCTGTACCTTTCCCATTCCTCACCAAACCTGTTGGAAAGAAATTGTTCTTCACCCAGGATGATCTGGTGATGCATGCATATTCCATAAATGATGAAAGCAATGTTCATCAGGTCTGGAGAATAAAGACCCGAAGCCAGGCTGATTAGAAAAGCGCCAACGTATAGCGGATTGCGGCTAAAACGATATATCCCGTTAGTTTTCAGTTGTAATGGTCGATTTGTAATGCCAACCTTTAAACCATTGCCTAAATCGATGATTGCAATCGAAATGACGACAGAACCTGCCCATAGAAATCCAACTGCTATCCAGGATAAGGCAGGAGGGACTGCGATATAACCGGAATCCGGGTAAATTGCTTTATAAAGAAATAATATCCAGGAAATGCCAAGGGTTATTTTTCCGGTATAAAAATTGAATTTATCGATGGATGGTTTCCCAAGTAAATCTTGCCCTTGCCTTTTTAACCGGATTACCTGAAAAGCCAGAATTATACCCGGAATAATGAAACCCAGGAAGACTAAATACCTGTGCGCCAACACCTGATTTTTTGGTAAAATTAGATAAAAATTCACATATTAACGAACAAAGAATTGAGATTTTAATATGACTACCTTTGCAGTATATTCAAGATAAACATGGCCTCCATTCTTCAAGTTGAAAATCTGGCAAGATCCTATGGGGAGAAAAACCTGTTTGAAAACATTTCTTTCATGATCAACCGGGGGCAGAAAGTAGCCCTGATCGCCAGAAATGGTGCAGGTAAGACAAGCCTTCTCAACATCATAGCAGGGTTGGAACCTTGTGATTCAGGAACAGTGACCCATTTTGCGCTGGATTCTTTCGGATATCTCATGCAGGATCCTTTGCTGAATGAAGTAAATTCTGTCTTTGAAGAGGTTTATTCCCATTCTAATATTTTTCAACGGGCCATCCTGAATTACGAACACGTGATCTTAAGTCAGGATAAAGAAGCCATTCAGCGTGCCATTTCGGAGATGGATGCCCTTAACGGATGGGAATATGAAATCCGTGTAAAGCAGATCCTGACGCAACTCAGGTTACCGGATTTGGACCAGCCAATCAGGGAATTGTCGGGAGGCCAACGGAAAAGAGTTGCATTGGCCAAAGTATTAATTACCGATCCGGAATTTCTGATTTTAGATGAACCAACCAATCATCTTGATGTCGATATGATCGAATGGCTGGAGGATTTTTTGTCAAAGACAAGGATCACTTTGCTTATGGTAACCCATGACCGTTATTTTTTAGACAGGGTATGCGATGAAATCCTAGAAATGGAGAATGCCGCCATATACCGGTATAAAGGAAACTATTCTTATTTCCTTGAAAAGCAGGCAGAACGCATCACCAATCAAAACAAAGAGGTTGAACGGGCACAAAACCTGTTACGAACCGAGGTGGAATGGATGCGGCGCATGCCAAAGGCCCGCACCACTAAAGCAAAAGCGCGGATCGATAGCTTTTATGATCTAAAGGAAAAGGCGGCTAATAAGATCACCCAGGAACGGATCAATATAAATATAGAAGGCGCCAGGGTCGGGAAGAAAATCCTGGAGATTAACGATGTTACATTCCAATGGGATTCCCTTCCCATTCTGAAAGGCTTCACATATACCTTCAAAAGGAATGAAAAAATTGGAATTGTCGGGAAAAATGGCTCCGGGAAATCGACTTTTCTGGATATAATAACCGGACGGTTAAGGCCACAAAAAGGGCATATACAGACTGGTGAAACCATCCAGTTCGGGTATTATAAGCAACAGGGATTGATTTTCAATGAGGGAACAATGGTGATTGACGTTGTGAAAGAAATTGCAGAAGTTGTTAAGTTAGGCAATGGCGATACCCTTTCATCAGCCGCGTTTCTCAATTATTTCATGTTTCCCTATCCAACCCATCAGCAACCGGTTTACAAGCTCAGCGGTGGTGAAAAACGAAGGTTATACCTGGTAACTGTTTTAATGCGCAGTCCCAATTTTCTCATTCTTGATGAACCAACAAATGATCTCGATATACTTACGCTCAATGTGTTGGAAGAATACCTGGCCACTTTCAACGGCTGTGTCCTCGTGGTGACCCACGATCGTTATTTTCTCGATAAGATCGTTGATCATCTGTTCGTGTTTGAGGGGGAGGGGATGATAAAAGATTTTCCGGGTAATTATACACAGTACAAATCATGGAACGATCAAAGAAACCGTCAAGCTCAGTTACGGCGCAGGATGGTTGTCCCGGCACAGGAAAGGCCCAAACCAACGCCGGCTAATCCCAACAAATTATCTTTCAAGGAAAAAAAAGAGTTGGAGTCGCTGGAAGCAGAGATCGAAAGACTGGAAACTGAAAAAGCGGAGCTGGAGACAGCGCTGCAATCGGGACAACTGGATCCTGGTCGGTTGGTACAATTTTCGGAACGATATGCAGCCATACTGCCTGAAATAGATACCCGTACAAATCGATGGATGGAGTTGAGTGAAAGGAAATAATTTTTACTATATTTGCAATCCGAAATGCGGTAGTAGCTCAGATGGTAGAGCATCAGCTTCCCAAGCTGAGGGTCGTGGGTTCGATCCCCATTTACCGCTCCAAT
>JALNWE010000005.1 GCA_023231065.1 Bacteroidales bacterium | reverse complement strand
TTCGCCCTACCCGTTTGAGGTTGCCCCATCAGAAACAACATCTTACTGGGTTACAATGGTTTCTGACGGAAATAACTGTACCAATACAGGCTCGGAAAGCATTACGATAGAAGTTAATCCATTACCTACCGCTACCCTTTCCGGATCGACGGCAATCTGCGCTGGAAGCAGCGCTTCCCTGACCATTAACCTGACCGGGACAGCGCCCTGGGATATAACCTATACCGATGGTACAACGACAATTGATATCAATGATATTAATTCCACGCCGTTCGTTTTTGATATTGCCCCATTACAGACACAAACCTATCTGATCTCTAATGTTTCGGACGGAAATTCCTGCGCCAACGAAGGTACCGGAAGCGCGGAAATTACCGTCAATCCCATCCCGGATACTCCGGTGGCCACCTCTGACGGCCTGGTACTGAGCAGTAGTTCTGAGTATGGCAATCAATGGTATTACGAAGGGACGGGGATGATACCGGGAGCTACCGGACAAACATACACCGTTACAAACAATACCGGTTATTACTGGTGTACCGTTACGCTGGAAGGTTGTACTTCGCCAGCTTCCAATTCGGTTTGGGTATTAGTGACTGGTTCACAGGAGGTAAAAAACCAGGCTGCATTCAAAATATATCCTATCCCCAATAATGGATTATTCCGGGTCGAACTCAGGAATACAGAAGAAAAACAGTATTCCCTGATTGTTTATAGTCCGGTCGGGAACAAGGTATTCGAACAAAAAGATATTAAACCTGTTCATGGATTATTTGAAAAAGAGATCGACCTCCGGATGTTACCTGATGGGTTATACTCTGTCGTCTGTACCAGCAATAGTTCAAGTTTTATCAGGAAGGTTTTAAAGGTCCGCTAAAAGCTTTTATTACTTTTCGGTCCATCCTGCAAGATCCGCAGGATTGTTGACAACTTGAGGAAAAACATTTTTCGGGACAAAGAAATAAAATTGGGTTTCAATGTAAATTTGTACATTACTCAATTAATTTTTCATTATGAAAAATTTAATTCTCTGTCTCATAATTATTCTGGCGATCCCGTTATTATCAGCAGAACAAGGTGTTTCAATATACTCTGCAACCCGTGAATCGGGCATCGTTTATACACCGCTCGGTGACTCCGGGAGCTGGGCAACTTCCTGGCGGGCCCCAGATAACCCCAATAACAGCAGGAGCTATCCAATTCCCCTGGGATTTTCCTTTAATTATCTGGGAAATACTTTTACCGAAGTCAATGTTTCGACCAATGGTTTCATGGATTTCTCAACCAATACCGCTGCAGGGGATCAGGATAAACCTTATGGATTTGACAACACCTCTTTTTCGCTTCCTGCTCCTAATGGTACCCTTATGGCCATTGCCCCATTTTATGATGATCTTATGGTAACCTGGGGATACACGCTGAGCAACAGCATTAAATATTTAACATCAGGGTCGGCAGGCAACCGGGTTTTCACGGTCGAATGGGTTCATTTTTCCATGGACCAATCCAATTCAGACCATGTAAATTTTCAGGTAAAGCTTTATGAAGCAACCAGCAAAATAGAATTTATCTATGGCGCCATGAGCGCTGTTTATATTACGCCAACTTATACTTGTGGCATTAATGCAGCTGTTATGTCGAACCCTCCTACTGCAGCTCAACTACTGACTCAGCAGGTCGCGAATTCCCCGGTATTTGGTTCTACGCCGAAAAACAACCTGAGCGCCGTTCCTGAACCTTACAGTAAAATTGTCCTTACAGGGTGTCTTCTTCCCGGTGCGGCCGGAACAATCGATGGTCCATCCCATGTTTGTCTGCCATCCACCGGACTCTTCTTTTCTATTCCACCCATACCGGCAGCAACCGGTTATATCTGGAACCTTCCCGCGGGGTTTACCATCGTTAGTGGGAACAATTCCTTTTTTATCACCGTCAATGCAAGCAACAATGCAAGCCCGGGCAATATTACAGTCACAGGCATCAATGCCTGTGGAAGTGGCGTTTCCTCTTCAAAAGAAATTACCGTCAGTGTACGGCCCACACCCATCATCACCGGGCCCGATGTTGTTTGTTCCGGTCTCCTTGAATATGTTTTTTCCACACAATCTGCCATGTCCAATTACCAATGGATAGTAAGTCCATCAGGGACCATCACATCAGGATCAGGTACCGATGCCATCACAGTTGTCTGGCAGACCAGCGGGACTGACACCGTCAGCGTCAACTATAACGATGTCAATGGCTGCCCATCGAGGGTTGCAGGCGCCCATGTCGTAACAGTCAATCCCATGACAAATCCTGTAATAACAGGTCCCTCGGATGTTTGTATCAATTCGCAAGGGAATGTTTATTCTACCGAAGCCGGGATGACTGATTATTTATGGATGGTTTCTGACGGCGGAATCATTACTTCAGGTGGAAGCCCGGAAGATAATACCGTCACTGTTACATGGAATACGACAGGATCACAAATGGTCAGTGTAACCTATATGGATATAAACGGATGCAGCCCGCTTACGCCAACCAATTTTCCTGTCATGGTCAATTCCCTTCCTGTTCCTGTCATCACCGGTCCGCAAGCCTCCTGTATTGGTTCTTCAGGTAATGTTTATGCGACCCAACAGGGGATGTTAAACTATAGCTGGCAGGTATCCCCAGGGGGTACGGTTACTTCCGGTGGGACCCCATCAAGCAGTTCAGTGACCGTTAACTGGAACAGTGTCGGGCCCAACACTGTCAGCGTTAATTATACAACTCCTTCGGGCTGCACTGCCATATCCCCTACCATTTATAATATAACGGTTGGAGAGAGGCCCACTCCTACGATTTCCGGACCCGCCACCGCTTGCCCCGGTTCTGCAAACAATGTTTATATGACCCAAAGCGGAATGACAAATTACGCGTGGGTTGTTTCTCCCGGAGGGATCATTACAGCGGGGGGAACTTCGACCAGCAACATCGCGGTGGTTACCTGGAATGGTCCGGGCGCCCAGACCATCAGTGTTAACTATAATAACATTCAGGGCTGTGCTGCATTAACAGCAACGACCTATGCTGTCTTTGTTGAATTGCTTCCAGTCCCTGCCCTGACAGGACCTGACACAGTATGCCAAAATACCGCTGAAAATATCTACGCCACCGAAACCGGGATGTCAAATTATATATGGACTGTTTCAGGAGGCGGAGTGGTCACCAGCGGTGGTACAATTACCAGTCCGACTATAACTGTTCAATGGATTTTACCCGGGACACAATCGGTCCAGGTAAACTATACTAATTTCACTGGTTGTCAAACCGTTTCACCAGGGACCTTCTCTGTTACGGTCAACACTTTACCAATCCCTTCAATTACCGGGGATGATAGCGTATGCTCAGGCACTTCAGGTCACTTTTACATGACAGAAACCGGGATGACCAATTATGAATGGTCCGTTTCTGAAGGAGGGGAAATCCTGAGTGGGGCCGGAACTCCGGTCATTGAAGTCAGATGGAATTTACCAGGAACTGATTCCGTGAATGTCAATTATACCGATACTTATGGATGCCCTGCCACCATTCCATCCGGTTTGGGGATCCTTGTCCTCTCAAGACCGGCGCCGGTAATTACCGGCCCTGATTTTGCTTGTATAGGAACTCCTGGTTATTTGTATTTAACAGAACCAGGTATGATGGATTATGTGTGGGACATCTCGCCAGGGGGTACTATTACCAGTGGTCCGGGGACTTCGTCAGTAACTGTTACCTGGAACGAAACAGGGGACCAATCAATCAGTGTGGGTTACACCAGTATGGAAGGTTGTCCCAGCGAATCGCCCGCGACAAAATCAGTCATTGTAAATGATCTTCCCCTCCCGTCTATTACAGGAAATACGGGCCCCTGTGTTAATTCCGGATCCTATTCCTATTCAACGGAAGCCGGAATGTTGAATTACACCTGGACTCTTTCCCCGGGAGGCATTTTCATCTCTGGGGAAGAGACCAACATAGTGTCGGTAAACTGGATTGGCCCGGGACCGCAATGGGTTAAAGTAAACTACGCCACCCCTTCCGGGTGTAACGCACAGAATCCCGGTATATTACATGTTTTTGTAAGTTCATTACCAGGAACACCTGGCCCCATTTCTGGATCCCCGAATGTGTGTAGCGGTTCATTGAACGTCCCCTATTCTATTGATTCTGTTCCCAATGCGCTGAGCTATATCTGGAATCTCCCTCCAGGTGCAATAATCGCCTCCGGAGCCGGGACAAGATTTATCATGGTTGATTTTTCCCCTACTGCCACATCAGGGAATATAACGGTTTCCGGATATAATGGTTGTGGCGCAGGCCCACCCTCGGCTCCTCTTTTTGTCACCCTTATTCCCATCCCCGGCCATGCAGATCCCGTGACCGGATTAGACACGGTTGCCAGAGGAGCTTTGAACATCAGCTATTTTGTCCCGGAAATAACGAATGCCACAGGTTATCTATGGACATTGCCAACCGGCGCTACCATTGCTTCAGGGATGAATACCAACGCCATTCTGGTTGATTTTTCAATCGCGGCATTTTCAGGATATATTACTGTCGCTGGCGCCAATGATTGTGGCCCTGGAGATATGTCCCCTTTGTTCCCGGTTACTGTTACGGACCCACCTACAGCGCCTGTAATATACCTGGCTGGTGATTCCCTGATCAGTAATTCATCGATAGGAAATCAATGGTTCTATAACGGAAATCTGATACCAGAAGCGACAAATCAGGTTTACCACCCCATTCAATCGGGATGGTACTGGGATGTTGTAAACCGGTACGGGGTTCAAAGTGATACTTCCAACAACATATATGTTACCATTACCGGAATCAACGAAAAGGAAAGTGGAACAGTACAAATATATCCCGTTCCAAATCAGGGCCGTTTCACTGTTTCAGCCAACCGGACCGTGTTATCTCCTTGTATCCTCTCAGTTTATGATCAGCTTGGATTGAAAGTGTATGAAAGGAAAATCATACCCTCGAATGGATGGATTGAAAGTCAAATCAATCTTGAAATGTTACCGGTTGGAATATATACCCTGAGTATTAAAAATGCCGAAATCCGGTTTGTGAAAAAAATTATCATAACCCGGTAATGAAAAAATTCTTTCTCGGAATTTGCCTGATAACACTTTTCAGTCATCCTGCATTTTCACAATATTATACGACCGGAGAAGATCCGGCTTCTGTTCATTGGCGTCAGATAAAAACGGATCGCTACAGGCTGGTTTATCCTGATAATTATGAAATAAAAGCCCAATATCTTGCTAATATCCTGGATGTTGTTTGCCGCAATGAAACATATAGCCTTCCGGCAAAAGTTCCGCGGATCCCTTTCATCCTGCATACGCAATCGACGGCCTCGAACGGCGTCACTGTCTGGGCCCCTAAACGGGTTGAATTCTATCCATGCGATCCACAATCCACCTATCCTGAAGAATGGCTTGAGCAATTAACCATTCATGAGTACCGGCATGCCATCCAGATCAGTAAGATCAACCAGGGATTTTCAAAAGCGCTTTATTATGTTTTCGGGGAACAGATCATAGGCGGGATCCTGGGTTTGTATGTCCCTTCATGGTTTCTTGAGGGAGACGCCACTGTGACTGAAACGGCGTTAAGCAAAACCGGCCGGGGGCGTTCCGCCCTTTTTGAAAGCACACTCAGGGCCCAGATCGTCGAAAAAGGACCTTATTCCTATGATAAAGCAACCCTGGGCTCCTATAAAACCTTCGTTCCGGATTCTTACTCACTAGGATATTTCATTGTCGGAAAAGCAAGGGAAAAGTATAGCATCAGGGTATGGGAAGAGGCGATCGACCGCGTAGCCAAATATCCTTTTATGGCAGTCCCATTCAACAGTGGCATTCATAAGATAACGGGATTATGGAAAACACAACTCTATAAACAATCGCTGGCTGACCTTGACAGCGGCTGGCGACAACAACTTAATGCCGTTCATCATCCTGATATCCGTCTGATTACAAAACGGGATCCGAAGAATTACGTTCTTTATAATCACCCATTGGTATTCAACGATTCCACCATCCTGGTCGAAAAATTCAGCATGGATGATGTAACGCGATACATGCTTGTTGACCGTAAAACCGGGAATGAGAAAATCTTACTGACTCCCGGAAAGCATAACAGCGGAACTACTTCTATCGGGGGAGATTATTTAGCCTGGTCAGAAGAAGAAAGGGACCATCGTTGGGCAAACCGTACATATGGAGAAATAAGAACCTACAATTTCAAGACAGGAAAAATCCACCAGTTAACCCGAAAAACCAGGTATTTTTCACCGGTCCTCAATGTTGCAGGCGACAGGATTGCAGTGGTCAATGTTTCTCCTGCCAACCAAAACTTCATCGACATTCTGGAGGTTCCGTCCGGAAAGCTTCTCAGGCAGTATCCGATACCGGGATATGGAGCTGCTATAACACCCAACTGGTATCCTGACTCCAAAAGGATCGTTTTTACCTTGCTCACGGAAAAAGGTGAAACCGTTGCAGTCCTCGACACGGCTACCGGAACGATCACCCATCTCATCCATCCGGTTTATAATGAATTGAATGGCCCTGGATATTTTTTCAACCAGTATCTTATATATAGTGTTGATTATTCGGGAATTGAAGACCTTTACGCGCTGGATACCATTTCCCATGCCATTTACCGGATTACCTCCGCCCGGTTTGCCGCGATGGACCCGGATTTCACTTCGGATAGAAAGCACATGATCTATTCGGATTATACATCAGACGGGATGATGGTGGTCGAAATACCGATCGATACTGCCACGTGGATCCCGCTGCAGCAGGTGAAGGACCATTCCATACAGTTATATAAACCGCTGGCAGTCCAGGAGAAGGCCAATATCCAGGACAGTATTTTGATCCGGAACATATATAAGATGAACAAGTCAGATGATTATTCACTCACGCGCGATTCCATAGCTGGTAAAATTTATCCGACCAAAAAATACAGTAAAATCGCCCATCTTTTTAACCCTCACAGTTGGGCCCCGGTTTCATTCAATGTCAATAACCTGACCTTTCATCCGGGAGTCATGGCACTGTCGCAAAACACATTGAGTACTTTATTTGCCGGGGCCGGGTGGGAATATGATCTCAACGAAAGGACGGGAAAATTTTATGCCGATATCAGTTATAAAGGATGGTACCCGGTATTAACTTTTCGTTTCGATATCGGAAACCGCGCCGGTTATACCAGGTATAAAGTAAACATGGAAAAACATCGTTTTACCTGGCAGGAAACAAACTTCAAAGTAAATATCGGGATCCCCTGGAACTTTACCCATGGAAAGTACAACCGTTCCCTGCAACCCATGATCGGGGCATCGCTGATCGGTATCCGACATCTTGCAACCACCCCTGAAACGTTCACAAATGGGAATATCCTTTCGATGGACTACCGTTTAACGGCCGCTCAGTATCTGCGTTCCAGCCAGAAAGATATTTATTCGCCCTTTGGGCAAGCCATTGAAATCAATTTCAGAAACACCCCTTTTGGTGGTAATGATATGGGTTCGATCTTTGCAGCCGAAGCCAATCTCTATTTTCCGGGTATCTTACGGCATCAGGGATTATGGATATATGGGGCGTATCAAAACCGGAACGAAAACGAGAAATTGTCATATTCTTTTGCGAATATCATAGCATATCCCAGGGGATATTCGGATAATTATGATCAGGATCTGGTCAGTGTTCAGATCAACTATATGCTCCCTTTTTGGTATCCTGATTTCAGCGCTGGTTCAGTAATTTACCTGAAACGGCTGAAATTAAATCTTTTTTACGACTGGGCCAATGGCCTGAATCCAAAAACCATCAACACTTATCAATCTATGGGAGGGGAATTAACAGCTGATTTTCACCTGCTTCGTTTCGCAGGCCCTGTTGAGATGGGTGTACGGAGCCTGTATTTCCCCGGCAACGGAGATTGGGGATTTGAATTCCTGTATTCAATATCTGTTCCTTAATAATACCTGTTATCACAATAATTCTGTAGGTTTGTACCATAAATGGCCCCAAAATCCATTACCGGAAAATTATATGTGTGGCGGCTACGCCATATCAAACGACGTCAATTTGTATTGATACTGAGCGTTTTGGTCGGGATCGGAAGCGGACTGGCCGCGGTGGCATTGAAAAACACGCTCTATTATACCAATTACTTCCTGACCAATGGATTTAGCTATCATGGCATTTATTATCTCTACCTGGCTTTTCCTGTTATTGGGATTATCCTGACCTTACTTTTCATAAAATTCATTGTCAAAGACAATATCAGCCATGGCGTAAGTAAAGTATTATATGCCATATCGAAAAGCAACAGTTACATCAAAGCGCATAATGCTTTTTCCTCCTTGGTAGCCTGCACGTTGACCCTTGGCTTTGGGGGATCGGTGGGGCCCGAGGCGCCCATTGTCCTTTCCGGTTCGGCCATCGGCTCCAACCTGGCAAGGATCTTCAGACTTGATTATAAGACCCGGACATTAATGATCGGATGCGGGGCTGCCGGCGCTATCTCCGGGATTTTTGAAGCTCCCATTGCCGGAGCCATTTTTGTCCTGGAGATTCTGATGCTTGACCTTACCACAACGACTATCATTCCCTTGCTTATCGCTACCGTTTCGGCTTCGCTGGTCTCTTTCCTGCTGATGGGGAATGAAGTCCTGTTTTCGTTTACCCTGAACAGCCCGTTTATTTTACAACATATTCCCTTTTTCCTTCTGCTGGGGATCTTTACAGGGCTGGTTTCTGTTTATTTCATCCGGGGCAGTATCGTCATTGAAAACTGGTTAAAAAAACTATCGGTTCCCACCCGGGTTTTTATTTCAGGTATCTTGTTAGCGGTTTTGATTTTTGCCTATCCGTCGTTGTTCGGTGAAGGTTATACCGTATTGAAATCTGTGATCAACGGGCACGGGGAGATCATAGGCAACCCGTCCCTGTTTGGCCCTTTAAAAGATAACCACTGGTTGTTCCTCCTTGTAATTTTTGGATTGATCCTGACGAAGGTAGTTGCCATGGCCGTAACACAGGGAAGCGGAGGCATTGGCGGGACTTTTGCGCCATCCATTTTCGTGGGGGCTATCTGTGGATTTTTCTTCGCCAGTTTTCTCAATACGATTTTTGGATTCAACATTTCACTCAGTAACTTTTCATTGGTCGGAATGGCAGGCGTAATGGCTGGTGTGATGCACGCCCCGCTTACCGCCATATTCCTCATCGCTGAGATCACAGGTGGATATCAGCTCCTCACCCCTCTGATCATTGTATCGGCTATGTCCTACCTTACCTCGCATATTTTTGAAAGCCATTCCATCTATGCCCGTCAGCTTGCTGCGCGTAAAGAGCTGATCACCCATGACAAAGACAAGGCCGTGCTGTTTTTCATGAGTTCCCGGCAGCTGATAGAAACCAATTTTACGGCCATTCACCCCGACGCCACCCTGGGCGAGCTGGTGAAAGTTGTTGCCAGGGCTTCCAGAAATGTTTTTCCGGTCGTTGATGCCGACGGAAATTTCGATGGGATCGTGATGCTTGATGCCATCCGCCAGATCATGTTTGACCAATCCCTGTATGATGTCACCTATGTTAAAGACGTGATGTCAGTTCCCGATTGCAGCATCGATCCGGATGATTCGGTGGAAACGGTTGTTCAGCTATTTGAACAAAGTGACCGGTATAACCTTCCCGTACTTAAAAATGGCAAATACCTGGGATTTATATCCCGTGCCAAGGTTTTTTCACAATACAGGGAGATGCTCAGGAAATTTTCGGAAGATTAATATCCAAATACGTCCTTCAGGTCCAGAGGTTGCACCTGCCCATAAGTTCCGAGCGTTTGTACATCCAGCTCTGATTTCTTGCCTAGTACCATGATGTTGAAATTCTTGTCTTTGATATATTTTTCCTGGAATGTCTTCAGGTCAGCAAAGGTCATGGCAGGAACTTTCTCAAAAACATCTTTCCGGATATCATAAGTCAACCCAAATTTCTGAGCATTCAAATAATTAAAAAGCACCTGGGCCTTGGTTATCCGCTCAGTCCGGATCTTATTAATGATAGCCTCTTTTGAAGAATTCAGGGCTTTTTCGCTTTCAGGCATATTGTTGAAAATGCCCATCATGGCTTTCATGGCTTCGGGTAATTTATCGATTTGTGTCCCGATGTACGAAAACAGGTAAAAGTTCTGATAGGGTTGGGCAGGAACGCGGTATCCTGCATAAGCGCTGTAAGCTAACCCTTTAGATTCGCGGATCTCCTGGAAAACGATAGAATTCATACTACCCCCAAAATATTCATTAAATAAACGGACCACCGGGATCAAGTCTTTGGTATATGGATCCGACTTGGAAAGCATGATGATCTCAACCTGTTTCATATTGTAATCGACTGGGTAAACCTTGGTGACATTGGTTGACTTTTGTTCAAACCGTTGAGCTACCGGAACGGGTTTCATGACTCCGGGGACCTTATGTTCCTTGTTCAACAAACTGATCAGCGCCGGAGCCGTCTGAGGCCCGTAATAGAGAATTTTATGCTGGAAGGAGCATAATCCTTTTATCAGGCCGACAAGATCTTCGGCTTTCAGGGCATCCAGCTCCACATCAGAAAGAATATTGGTGAAGGGTGATTTTTCCCCATATACACCATAGTTGTATAAAGCCTGCCAGAGGATGGCCTGCTTGGATAATTTATCATCATCGCGACGTTTTTTGATATCGGCTACCAGATTATCGAGAGCAGGTTTATTGGGTTGTACATCAGAAAGTAAGGATTCAAAAAGGGCAACTGATTTGGCCATGTTTTCACTCAGGCCATCCAGCGAAACCCAAACTTCAACATCGGAACTGTTTACATTAAATGAGCATCCCAGTTTGTAAAATTCCTCCTGGATCTCTTTGGATGTCAGTTTTGAAGTACCCAGGTATTTCAGGTAATCGAGCGCAATACCCAGTTCACGGTTAGCATTGGTCCCCATTTCAAAGAAATAATAAAGGGAAAATGTCTGATTTTCCTTGTTGGCTTTGTATAACAGAGGAATCTTATTATTTAAAGCCAGTTTCTGAATGTCTTTGTCATAATCAATAAAGACAGGTTCGATGGGTTTGGTTGGTTCCGCTACAATCGTTTTCAGGAAGGCTGATTCGTCATTACGGTTCATGGTAACCGGTGTGATCGTTGGCTTCATCACTTTTTTCGTCTCCGTGGGTTGCCCGGTCCGTTTGTAAACGATCACATAATTATTTCCATAGTTTTTATTGGCAAATTCCACAATTTCCTTTTTTGTAATTTTCGAAAGCCGATCAACATTGGACACCATATCTTTATGCGGAATTTCCTTGATAAACTCGTCCATGAGTTCCATGGTACGGCCCATATTGGATTCGGATTTTTTAATGTCGCTCAGTTTCATGTCATTGATGATAGCCGGGATCAGCCAATCGGGGAATTCCCCTTTCTTGACCAGCTCTATCTGTGCCATTACCAGATCCTTTACCTCTTCAAGTGATTGGCCTTCTTTGGCTTTTCCGGAAAAAATATTGACGGAATAATCTTTTAATACATAAGAGAAAGCGCTTGCTTCCAGAACTTTCTGTGCCTGGTTCAGGTTCAGGTCCATCAATCCGGCGGTACTGTTGCTCAGGATCATGTTAAACACCGTCACGAAATCAGCATCTTTTGTCCCAGCCCCTCCAAGACGGTAACCGATGGTCACTGATTCCGCATCAGGCCCGACAACTTCCTTTACAATGGGCTGGTTGATTGGGGATTCCACTGCCGGGACATAAGGGGTAACCGGTTTGGAAGGCAATTGCCCGAAAGTGGCATCGATCTGACCGATCACTTCGTCAGGGTTAAAATCGCCCGATAAAATAATGGCCATATTGTTGGGGACATACCGGGAGTTATAATAATTCCTGAGTGAAAGGAGCGAAGGATTTTTCAGGTGCTCAACAGTCCCGATCGTGGTTTGGGTACCATAGGTATTTTTCTGGAAAAGTCCGGCAAAAAGGTCTTCAAATACTTTATCATCATCATTGTCGAGGCTCATATTTTTCTCTTCATAAACTGTCTCCAATTCGGTGTGGAACAAACGGAACACGGGATCCTGAAAACGCTCCTTTTCGATCTGAAGCCATTGGCCTATTTTATTTGATGGAATATCGTTGATATATACTGTTTCTTCAAAAGAAGTGAAAGCATTCGTCCCTTTGGCGCCGATCACCGACAACAATTTATCATATTCATTGGCAATGGCAAAAGTTGCCGCAACCCCCGAAAGACTGTCGATGGTATGATATATCATCTTCCGCTGCAAGGTATCCGTTGTCTTTTTATATACTTCAAAAGTGTTCTGGATCTGATCGAGCAACGGTTTTTCTTTCGAAAAATCCCGGGTGCCGAATTCATCGGTCCCTTTGAACATCATGTGTTCGAGGTAATGCGAAAGCCCGGTATTGTCCGAAGGATCGTTCTTACTACCTGTACGGACAGCAATGGCAGTCTGGATTCTGGGAGCATCCTTATAAATGGTCAGGTAAACCTTCAATCCATTATCCAGGGTATAGATCCGGACTTTAAGGGGATCACCGGCGACAGAATCGTACCGGTAAACTTTCTGAGCCTGAATGCCAGGGTTCACAAATAAAATTGACGCGAAAAGGGTCATGAACAAAATCACTTTTTTCATAGCAAATGGGTTTATGGAATTACTTATCAAAGGATCGCAACATAGGCAGGATCTGGATGCAAAGATAGAGAAATCAGACAGATTGACCAACAAGGCATGAAATTTTCCGGTTTACGCGTATTAATATATCTTTGTCGGAATAATAGTTAAAAAAATAATTATGAAATTTCCTTTGCTTCTCTTTTCTGTATGTCTGCCTCTTTTTCTTGTCGGTCAGAATACCGAAATCGTACGTGTTGAAGGCGCTGCCCAGGTGGAGTTTCCCGATTCCAAATCCCGTCTTCAGGTTGAAAAAGAAGCTGAAGAAACGGCTGTTATCAATGCCCTGGAACAAGCTTTCGGAAGGGCAGTCATCCAGGGCAATTCAACTTACCTGAAAAATATAACGACCGGGAAACAGGTGGAAACCACCACCGCCTTCAATATGGTTGCGAATACCATGGTGAAGGGTGAAGTAATTGAAGTGGTCAAAAAGGAATTCAGGGAGATCAGGGGAGTAAAGGAAATGGATGGGAGAAAGGCCGAGATCCGGGACCTTGCCTGTACTGTTACCATCAAGGCCCGTGAAATCAGTGAATCGACCTATGATTTTGAATCCTACCCAATGGCCTGTACCAATCCCAAATGTAAAACCACCGATTTTAAAAATAACGATCCGCTTTATCTGTATTTCACCAGTCCCGGCAGTGGATTTCTGACCGTTTTCCTGGACGATGGGAAACAATGCCAGTTATTGTTCCCTTATGCCTCCATGGGAAGCCAATTTGAAGATGGGGCCCCGGTGAATGCAGATCAGAAATATATATTGTTCTCGAAAGAAAGTGATAAATCATCTTTTCCCGGGACCTTTAAAACGGATGAATATCTAATGACTGCCGAAAATGTTCAGGATCAGAACCGTCTTTTCGTGATTTTTTCAAAGACCCCGATACCCAAACCGGGAATGAATGATAATTCCGGTTCTGAAAAATTAACAGTGGCCGAACAACAATCCGGATGGAAACTGCCACAATCCTTAGCCTCGGAAGATTTCCAAAAATGGTTGATAAAGAACAGGATCCACAACAGGGATATCCGGGTTAAAGTTGTGGATATCACGATCACAAAATAAATGAAGGCCTTTTATTCATTGAACCGCCAGGTTTCCCATGTCAGCTGAACATCGGGGCTGCCGGAAATTTGCGGGGTCTGATTCTTATTGTTGATGGTCACGCTTTCGAGACGTACTTTAGCATATACATCATCGAACATGTTTTTATACGAAACATTACCCTTGGTTTCCTGCATTTTTTTCAACAGGAAATAAGTGAACATCCCGTGGTTTTTGTCTTTATATATTGTTGAACTTTCTTCGGCAGAGCTGGAGCTCATGACTACCAGATTACCTGCCAGGGTGGCCTCCTGGGGCTTTATTTTAACGCCTTTAAGCGCGATAAGGCCCTGATTTCTGGCTCCGCCACTAAAACAGGCATCAAGTATCACCGTCACCCGTTTGCAGGGATATTTTGTCAGGTCCCGATATAAACCATTCAAACTGATGGCGGATTTTACGTCGGTCCCACTGATGTCAACCGGGATCAGATAAGGTTCCCTGGTCCCTTCATCCGGCAATCCATGTCCTGAATAATAAAAAATGATGCTGGCCCGCCCTTCCTTCAATTGCGCAAGCGTGATCAGTTTCATGATGGCCTGCCGCATTTGTCCCAGGGTGGCGTTGGTCCGGAGTATTACATTCTTTTCAGGTATCCCCAAGGTTTTTATACAGTATTGGCTGAACACGATGGCATCATTGGCGGCCGCTTCCACATTTGCCTCGTTGTCCAATCCTGTCTGGAAGCTGCTGTAATCCTCATTCCCGAATGCAAGCAAATAAGTTTCCTGATTTACTGTTTGGGTAACCGGTATGTTGACATCGACATCGGATGAGATCTTCACGGGTTTTTCTGCGACCACTTTCATCCTTTCCTTGATTTCCGGTTTTTTATCCAGAAACTTTAAAACCGAATCGGTGATCATGGTTGCCAGCGCGCCATAGGCCTTAAAATTGGCCCCGGCATAATCGGTGCTCCCTCCTTTTATATTGATAAATTCACGATTATAGTCCAAACCTTCCTTGCCGGTGATGGAAAGGGCCGCATCGACGTAAGCAAAGTAAAAATTTCTTACCGTATTGCCCTGCCTTGAATTAGCCTGGATACTGACCTGATAATCAGGCTGGACGGAATCCTGAAGCGAAACGCACCGGTAACCATTATTCATGAGGGCATTCTTCAATCTGTTGATAACCACATTGATGGTTCCGGGACCCGAAAACACATTTTCCTTCGACCGGATCAGTACATTCACCTGCCCCAACGCACTGTGGCAAAGGAAAATGAGAAGGAATGTATAGTACTTTAGATTGACCATCGATGATTGACTATTGACTATTGACTATTTTTCAATTTATTCTCTATCCGTTTATTTGATAAAATCCTTGCTGATATAGCCTTGTTTTCCTCCCAGGAGTTTGATCAGGATCCAATTGCCTTTCTTTTCAATCACCATAAACTCAGTGTCACCGGGAACCTTAACAACGGTTTCCGATCCGGTATCGGCTTCTTTTTTTACTTCATACCGGTCATTTTTGCTGCCTCTTGTTTTGACTTTGTCGGCCAGTACATCGGACCTTTCGGCATAATCCTGTTTTTCGATGATCACCCCGATGGAAGTTAAAACCTGGTTATAGGCAATTTCTTTCTCAACTCTTTGTACATCTGCCTCATAGGTATTCGGGTCGATCTCTGCCGCAATGGAATAGTATTCCTTGGCTTTATCATAGTTGCCCACTATATCATAAAGGCACCCCAGATTTTTTGCAGCTGAAGCGTTATATGGATCTGCATCATAAATGGCTTTGAAGATCGGAAAAGCATTGGCCAGTTTCCCGTTTGCTATATATTCTTTAGCCTCTTTTGCTTTGTCTTTAAAATCCTTGTTTTTGATTTTCTCAAATTGATATTTTGTATAAATAAAGTGTGGGTTAAAATAATTGACCAACTCGAACGCCAGGTCTTTTACACAAAGATCGGCCATGGCGCTGACAGAGGTCAGACCGCTGCGCTTCTCATCGCATTTTGTCTCCGTATAAGTCGATCGTTTATCTTTGGTCCCAATGATCTTTCCTGTATTGACATCGATAATTTTCATACGGGCGTCCGCGGTCACCGTTCTTTTCAGACAATATTGCGTATAGCTCTTGCCCGTGAGGTCAACCAACTGGCTTTGTGAAGGTTCATCCTTGGATGTATAGGTAACCGATCCCATGATGATGGCATCAATGCCAAGCACTTTTCCAATGGTAGCCGCCTGGGCATCATCAACAATCCCGGTATTGCTCAGATTTTGTTCCTGGAGGACTTTTTCAAGCTGGGTTCGTTCCACAACCGTAAAAATATTGGTCCGTCCGCCTCTCTGGTATGTTTTTCCTTCTCTTGTTGATTGGAATAATCCCCCACCCAAATCCTTAATGCCACGGGATTCCTTAAATAACTCTGATACCATTTGTTCGGATAAGGCTTTCCCTTTTTCACCGGAAAAGTCAAGAATGGAGATTTTGGTAACATTTTCCAGGATTATTTCGGGAGGGGCCAGAACAAAACACTCAATGTCCTGAGCGAAGGAAAAAGCGCTTGTTAATAAGGCAAAGATGGTCAAGTGTAAGTATTTCTTCATGGCGCTGAATTAAAGCTTTATTTTGGGGCCGTCGCCGAAAACCGCTTTTTGGACTCGGCTCATTTTTCAAATATAAAAAAGATTATCGTTGAGATTAACAAAAACGATTTTAAAATGCCTGAATAATCCGTTATTATAAAATTGCCTATCTTCGCAACCTGCTATAATTTCTTTGTAAATGAATCCATTCTGAATACTTTATGAAGACAATTTATCGGCTTTATACTCTCCTGATAATTATAATTGGCGCCATCACAATTTTGCTTTTGGTTTGGAAAACCAACTCAATTCATCGGTTTAATTTGTTTTTAAAATCGACGCATACTAATAATGAAAGGATGGTCGATAACATTTTAAACATGGATAAGGAAGTTTTCCTGCGGCCCCTTCGCGATAATTCAGAATGGGATGGGACGGTTAACTATATTGAAAATCCTTCCAGGGGTTTTGAAAAGGAATGCCTGACCACTTTGCCATCAACATTTTCTTTTGACCATATTTGGGTTTTTAACAGGAATGGGAACAGGATATTCTATTATCATCGTCCCGGTTCAGTGGATCTTGATACCATATTATCGGATGTTCAGATAAAACAACGCCTTAATATAAAGACCCCGATCATTCACTTTTTTCTCAACACCAGTAAGGGTTTGGTTGAGCTTTCAGGGGCCACCGTTGTCCCGACCGTTCATACCAAGCACGATGTCCCGGCTAAAGGATATTTATTCTTTGCGCGAAATTGGGACAGTTCAGTGCTTAAACATCTGGAAAAGATAACCGGATCAATGATCAAGGTTGGAAGGAATGGAAATATTCAGGAAGCGTCGTCCCCGGAGGATTTCTTTGCTGTTACCCACGATTTATATGACGCGGATAACGTGAAAATTGCCGATCTTGTTTTTACTTTTCCATTGACCTATTTCGGGGAATGGAAACGGGATTCTTTATCTGTTACATATATCTACATTTTCACCAGTATATTATTCGTCCTGATCATTGGATTTCTTTCCCGCAGGTGGCTAAGCATACCGCTCAAATCCATTGTTAATGCCCTGAATACAGGAGATCACCATTATCTGCAGCCCTTAAAAACATGGAAAAATGAATTTGGGGAGATAGCCAGGTTAATAGAAGATTCCATTATCATTAAAGATGCGCTGAATGAGGAAGTCGAATACAGGGCAGAAACGGAAAAAATCCTTTCTTCCCTGAAAAACAAAGCCGAAGAATCCGATCGGCTTAAAACGGCATTTCTTTCGAACATGTCGCACGAAATCCGCACCCCGATGAATTGTATTCTGGGATTTATTCAACTGCTTGAACAGGAAGATTATACAGAAGAAGAGCGACATCAGTATATGTCGATGGTCAGCAGCAGTGGCAACCAACTGTTGACCATCATCAATGATATTCTGGATATTGCCAAGATCGAAAGCAACCAAATGATGCTTTTGCCTACCCATTTCAACCTGAACAATTTGCTTGACAAGATGTTGGTTGTCTTTAGCAATGAAAAAAACAGAAACAGAAAAAATCATCTTGTAATTGAACTGAAAAAAGGAATAGACGGTCCGAATTGCCATGTTTTTTGCGATCAGGTCAGACTGGAGCAAATCCTCAACAATCTCCTCAGCAATGCATTGAAATTCACTTTTACCGGCAAGATCACTTTTGGATATTCCGTGGATAAGGAAAAAGTATCTTTCTTTGTTCAGGATACAGGACTTGGAATATCCCCTGAAAACATTGAAATTGTTTTTGAGCGCTTCCGGCAGGAAGAAGAAACACTCTCTAAAAACTCAAGGGGCACAGGTCTCGGGTTGCCTATTTCCAAAGGATTGGTTGAGCTGATGGGTGGGAAAATGTGGTTAACTTCTGAAAAAGGGTCGGGCTCGACATTTTATTTCGAGCTTCCGGGGATCCTCCGCTCAGATACAGCGCTGGTTGATAAAGCCGTTCCCCGGATCCAACAATCACTTTCGTTATCCGGTAAAACAATCCTCGTTGCTGAAGATGTCGCGGAGAATGTCGAATTGATCACCATCATGTTAAAACAGACCCATGTGACCATCCTGCGTGCCGAAAACGGTCAGGTCGCGGTGGAATTGTGCCTTAATAACCCTTCTATCGACCTTGTATTAATGGATATTCAGATGCCGGTCATGAATGGTTATGATGCAACGCGGGAAATCAGGAAACACAGACCTGACCTGCCCATTATCGCTTTAACCGCCTATGCTTTTGAAAAAGATAAAAGCAACTCACTGGAAGCAGGCTGTAACGATTTTTTACCAAAACCAATCCAGAAAAAAGACCTGCTTACCAAATTATCCCAATATTTTAACGGCTAAATTTTGAGTCCACTCCGAAAAGTCAGATCCTGGCAAACCAAACCTTCCAGGTTTTAGCTAATGAACATAATTACAATTAGATAAAACCATTAAATCTATTGAATCCAAACCTGGAAGGTTTTTGGGAGAAGATTCAAATTTTGAGCTCAACCCTGGAAAGTTTTTCGAAGTCGATCCGTCATTGAAATTCGGATCTGGTCCCGGCAGGTTATTTATGAAATTTCCGTATGAATTCTTCTACTTCAGGAACTCCTCCCTGGTAGATCAGGTACCCGTTATAAGGCTCACGCGGGGTTATTTCATTGTTGATGGGGGTCAGCATGATCCGCTTTACCTCTTCCAGGTCACTGGTTTGTCCGAGGGCCCAGCTAAGTTTTATAAAAGCGACCTCAGGAAGCATATTCTCAGCCGGGATAATCCCTTTGGCCATCAAGTCGCGTCCGGTATCATATACAAACATATGAACGTAACCCCACAGCGTCTGAACAGTCATATAGATTGCGACCCCTTTTGCAATAGCCCTTTCGATGGCGGGATAGATGGGCTTGTTGACATGGCCCAATCCGGTTCCAATAATGATGATCCCTTTGTACCCGGCATCAACCAATGCATCAATAACATCAGGTTTCATATTGGTGTAATAATAGACCATGGTTACTTTTTCCTCGTAATAAGGAAAGATCTTTACGTTGCGGTCCTTACGACGGCGGTTATAATCATGTTTGATGGGGGTGACGCCCTGCCTTGTAACAGTGGCAAGGGGCGTATCGCCAATGGTGCGGAAAGTAGAGCGGTATGACGAATGCATTTTTCTCACGCGGGTACCTCCATGTAAGAACCCATATTCATCCGATGTAGGTCCAAACATACAGACCATCACTTCAGCAATATCGCCATGCGCGGCGGCAGTGGCGGCATGCATGAGATTTAACGCGGCATCGGAACTCGGGCGGTCACTTGAACGCTGGGAACCTACCAAAACAATGGGGACCGGTGAATTTTGGACCATGAATGTCAAAGCAGCCGAAGTATAGTGAAGGGTGTCAGTCCCGTGACCAATTATGATCCCGTCAATCCCTTTCTCAATTTCATTTCCAATTGCAATCGCCAGCTTTTTATATTGTTCGGGCCCCATGTTCTCGCTGAAAACCGCGAATAATTTTTCCGTAGTCAGGTTACAAATATCGGCTAACTCCGGAACAGCGCCATAGAGTTCACCCGGCGAAAAAGCAGGGATAACGGCTCCGGTACGGTAATCAAGACGGGAAGCAATGGTTCCCCCGGTCCCCAATAATTTAACATTGGGTTTATCTTTTGAATAAGGAAACTCTTTTTCCGGAATTTTATAAACTGCTTTTTTATATCCAAGTTCCGTGATATTTGAGATGCCATCGATGGAAACACCTATGTTATAGCCGGTAAAGATTTTAAGCACAAGGTGTTTATCGTCGGTGTTTTCAGCGCGGGGTAAAATGGTACCTTCAAATACACCCCTGGATGAATCAACCCTCACTTTTGCCCATACGCGGGCATTGTATTTTTGTAGTACTTCGAGAGCATGGCCTTTATAGCCCTGAAAAATATCTTCACTCATTTCTTTAGTCGGTTCGTTGTATGTTCTTAATTATCAAATATCACTTGTCAATTCTTTGGCTTAGTTCCCTAAGCGATATGTTGCCTGTAGCTATTTTCCTGAGATTACCCATGACCCAGCGATGGCCGGCGCTCTCCTCTTTTGAAGTCCTTATTTCCTTATACTTCCTTACAAGGAACGGGATTTTACCCAGGATTTCAGATTCGGGGATTGGTTTGAAGTTCAGGGTCGTTAAAATGGAATCAAAATCCATTTTCGGATGCTGGTACAAATGGAGCAATATTTGCCTGGCGATAGCCAAATCAAGATGTTGTTTTACAATATATTGCAACAGATCATATACTTTTTCATAAGTAAATTCGGGCAAAGCAGGATTATGTCCCTGGATGTGTTTTAATGTATGCGCTAACAAGGTCGCCGTAAAGCGGGCAGGCACCTGTAATTCAGTCTGGGCCTTTTCAAGGATAGGGACCAGGTTGTTTTTCAGGATATAAGTATGGGTATCTTCCGGGACCTTCCATTCTATGAGTTGGCGAATACGGGTTGAAACCACTTCCGGGAGGCGCTTGATCGCTTCATCAATAGCAGCATCATCCAAAGGGATCGGGGCTGAATCGGTATCCGGATACATCCGGTCGGCGCCAGGAAGCACACGTTCAAAAATGGTGGTACCGTCTTCAAAGGATTTACGGGTTTCGTTAGGCACTCCCGTAAAAGCCATCTTACCTCTTTCTTCGATCGTTTCCAGGGCGGTTTTAATATCGTCTTCCGGTCCCCAGAAAATGATCTGTGCATCCCCATCCTTACTTCCCAATAAAGAACGAACTTTCGTCCAGGCCTTTTCGCCCACGATATCGTCAAACATTTCTGAATGTACCATATTGGGTTTTTCCAGGCATGCAATAACTTTCAGCCGATCAGAAAATTCATCGGCAAACATCTTCCCCGGTTGGGTAAAATGAGAGAGAATGCCCTGGAACTGTGGCAGATTGACAATATAAACTTTCAGCGTTGAATTTTTCGGGACGCCCAGGTTCTCAAGTTTAAAATCTTTTGGTTTGACCTCTTTCCATGAAATTTTCCAACTGGTTTTATCTTTGACTTTCGCGTTCAAGATCTCTTTGATCGCCAGTAAAGCCCATTGGCGAAAGGCTTCGTTGTGGGTAAGTTCAGGCATCCAGCTGGTATGGGATACCCCTTTTATTTCAACCCTTGTACCGCCCTTGCAGCTCACATTGACGTCGGCCCGGGTCGATCCTATCCCGGTAAGTACCTTCCCTGTGCTGCGGTTAAGGAAACGGATGTAGTCGGCGCCTTCTTTCACTTCATCCGGGTTTTTGAAATCAGGGTAGGTCACCGTTTCGATCAGGGGCATACCCAGCCGGTCAGTACGGAAAACCCTTATGTGGCCAATATCGGACACTTCCCTGCAAGCATCTTCTTCCAGGCTAAGTTGGATGAGGCGGACTTTTTTATTTTTCAGTTCGATCTCCCCTTCAATCCCAATGATGGCCGTACGCTGAAATCCGGTAGGGATAGAGCCATCCAGATATTGTTTCCGAGTGATGTGGACCTCCCCGACAACTTTCATTTTCGACAACAGGGCAATATCAATGGAAATCCCGAGGGCATCCATATTAAGAGGAAATGGAGGGGTATCGTCCACTTCATAAGTACAGGCAGATTGGTTCTTGATGCGGTAGATGATATTCTTCCGGGTGCGGAATTCCATCAATGCAGTACCATCATATTCACCCAGTTCACTCAGCGTAGGACGCATGTGGCGGATCAGTTCCGCATCAAAATCATCCGGTTTCTGATAGATGCCTGAGGGGCAACGGCAGAAAAGTTTTTTCCGGGTTTTCAATTGTTGATGGACTTCCAGTCCCGACATAAAACAGATTCGGTCGTAATCGGCCTGGGTTGCATTCTTTCGAGTAATATATCCAATTTTTTGCTGGGTTTCGGCATGATTTCGCCGCGGATCAAAAGGTTGTTTCATACGATCGGTTGAAAAAGATTTACGAGTTTGCAAAATTAGGCATTTTGAAAATACCCGGAGTTGAATTGTTCATTAATTTTGGTAACACTGAGTTTAGTATCTTTGTCACAAGATTGAAAATCATGCATTATAAACATCTGTTCGTTTTAATTTCCCTCCTGTTTTCATTTTTTAAGGGTTGGGCCCAGGAACCTGCCCCGACCAGGATCATTCTTGAAAAAGCTGATTCATGGACGTATAATAAAGAAATACGTCAGAATGTCCAGCGCCTGATCGGGAACGTGATTTTCAGCCATGATTCGGCATTTTTATATTGCGACAGCGCTTATCTGTTTGAAGCCGAAAACAGAGTGATCACCTATGGCAATGTCCGGGTAAAACTAAGCGATACCCTAAACCTGTACAGCGATTCGTTGCGTTATAACGGGAATACAAAAGTGGCAAATGCCAATAGCAATGTCAGGCTCATCGATAACCAGACTATCCTGACCACCGACACCCTTGTTTATGACCGTAAAACGCAGATTGCCAGGTATGATTACTGGGGCAAAATCGTCAATGACAAAAATAACCTGGTCAGTCATCACGGGTATTATTATACCGATAAAAAAGAATTCTTTTTCAAGGATAAAGTGATCCTGACCAATCCGGATTACAAAATGTTTTCGGATACCCTGATGTACAACACGGTTACCGAAGTTGCCTTTTTCTATGGCCCTTCCCATATTATAAGCAACGATAAACTGGATTCGATTTATTGTGAGAAAGGATGGTATAATACCCGTAAAGATTTTGCCAACTTTCACGACCGCGCACGGATTTATCATGAAGCCAGTATGCTGACCGGCGACAGTTTGTATTATGAAAGAAAGAACGGATTTGGAAAAGCATATCACGATGCCTTCCTGATCGATACCATCCAGCATATCATCCTGACAGGGAATTACGGGGAAATTCAACGTAAGGATGGTTTTGCTTTCATGACCGACAGCGCCGTATCGGTCATGGTCGAGAAGAAAGATTCCCTTTTCATGCATGCCGATACAGTCCGGGCTACTTTTGACACCACGCAGCACATCAGAAATGTCTTCTGCTATTATAAAGTCAAATTTTACCGGAATGATATCCAGGGGATGAGCGATTCCATTGTGTTTCATGCCAGCGATTCTTCCCTGATGATGTACAAGGCGCCTGTGATCTGGGCTGGGCCCAACCAACTTACCGCTGATTCGATCCGGCTGACATTCCGGGATGGGAAAGCCGATTCTTTGAAAATGTACAACACTCCTTTTATCATTCAAAGAGATGACTCAATACGTTACAACCAAGTCAAAGGCCGGAATCTGTTAGCCTGTTTCCGTGATAACGAATTATATAAAGTGAGGGTATTGGGGAATGCCGAAACCATTTACTATGTCAGGGAAGAAGACCGTACCCTGATCGGGATCGACAAGGCCAAATCCAGTGATATGCTGATATTCCTTGAAAAAAACCAGATCAGCAGTATAACATACATCGATAAGCCTGATGCACACCTTTATCCCGAAAAACAAGTCCCGGAACAGGAACTCAAATTAAAAAATTTCAAATGGCTTGAAGGAAAACGCCCCCTCTCAAAATCCGACATCTTTAAGTGGGATTAACCTCCCATCTCTTATCCAGCTTCCAGCCTCCGTTTCAGAACACCGAAACCTTTACATACCTGCCGGGGTTTGCTTTGATATCTTCGAGTAACAGGTTAAGGTCCCGGGCGGCTTTTTCCACTTCCTGATATAATTTGTCGTTGTTAATAAGTTGGCCAACAGTGCCTTCTCCTTTATTGATTCTTATCAATACCGAATCGAGGTCGGTGACAGCCCGGTTTATCTGGGCAATTGTATAAGGTATCCGGGCTTTGGCCAGTGAATCGCTGATGTTCGAAAAGTTTGTTATAACATTGGTGATCTTGTCGTTGTTTTTCTTCAGGTTATTGCTGATCGACTCAATGTTGATGATGATATCGCTGAGGTTATTGCGTCGCGACCCTACCAGGGTATCCAGGTTATAGGTTGTATGGGCAATGTTTTCGAGGGTTTGCTTGACATGCTCAACGGCCTGGACCAGATTTTCGCGGGTATTTTTATTCAATACCTGCTGGATGATGGTCGCCACGGTATCGATGGAACTGATCAGATTTTCGGCTTTTCTTTTCAGCGGAAGTAGCTGCTGGTTAACTTCTTCGCCCAGTGTGGCTTCGGTAACCGACAGAAGGGTATCTCTGTCCCGGGCCATGATCTTTGAATCACCGGGGACTATTTCCACTTCTTTGGCCCCCAATAAACTGGAGCTGCAAATCCGGGCATGGGAGTTTTTGGGGATGGGATAATCGCCCAGGACGTATAGTTCAACAATGATTTTTTGTGGATTTTTTGAATCAAAATAGAGTTTGTTGACCTGCCCGACTTTTAACCCTTTAATGGTAATAGGATTGGCCGCGACCAGCCCGTTCACATGGTCATAAACGGCATAAAATGTTCTGCTTGTCTTGAACAATTCAAGTCCTTTCAGATACATCAGTCCCCATATCAGGACAGCCAGGGCGATCACGAAGACAACACCAACTTTAATTTCTTTCCTGATTACCATATATGTTGTTTTATGCAAATGTACATGAAATATTGATTTCTTCATTTCCCCATCAAACGGTTGGCTTCTTCCTGGGGAATTCTCTGGTTATTCCTGAATATCACTATAAAAGCATCTTTTACGCCTTTTCTTTTAACCTGATCAAGAAGCCGGACTGCTGCCTGCAGGTTTGGTTCGTCACCGACAGTGTACTTATACATTCCATTATGTTGGTACATTTTCACATTTGAAAAGGTAGAAAATTTCGCGGAATGAGCGCCTATATCCGCTGTGGTAACCGCGATCTGAACCCTGAACGACAATTCGCCTGAAGTTGACGAAACCGTTTTTTGTTCCTGAATATTTGCGATCGGATAATCCCGCACGGGATCCTTTTCACGGATAATCTTTTCCTGTGAGGAATCGTGGTCGCGGACATTCCATCGCGTACTTTCAACCTGCGCCGGTTCGTTTTTAGCTACTGGTTCGCGGGAAACCGCCGGATTTTCCAGTTTATCCTTAAATTGCCGGAATGCCTTATAAATGGCTGAAGCAATATATTCCTGACCTTTATCGGAGATCAGGAATTTTTCCTCGGTGGAATTGCTCAGATATCCTGTTTCGACGATCACACTGGGCATCGTTGTCTTATAAAGGACAATAAATCCGGCTTGCCTGACACCCCTGTTGTTTAAGCCAACCTTCTCCTCCATCTGCTCTTGAATGGCAGAGGCCAAATCGGTGCTTTGTTCCAGGTTGGCATTTTGGTTCAGGGAAAAAATAATATACGATTCATCCGAATTGGGGTCAAATCCGTTATACGTAGCCTGGTAATCAGATTCAAGCAGGATAGAAGCATTTTCAAGCTTTGCCGTGGAAAGGTTTGCTCCCGATTTATGTAAACCCATGATATACGTCTCGGCGCCTCTCAGGGTTTTGGTCTTATTGGCGTTACAATGGATAGAGATAAACAGGTCGGCCCTGTTTTCATTGGCAATTTCAGCCCTCCTGTATAGCTCAACAAAACGGTCGCGATCGCGGGTATAAATTACCCGTACATCTTTCAGGTTGCGCTGAATAAGGTTACCCAGTTTAAGGGCAATGGAGAGGTTGATGTTTTTTTCCTTTGCCATGAGCCCGATAGCTCCGGGGTCATGACCGCCATGTCCGGCATCGATCACTATCGTCCGGATATAGGTGCGGCGCTGTGCCGGTAAGGAAATGACACAGAAAAGAATCAGGAAAGAGGTCAGCAAGTATTTGAAAAACTGCTGCATCCGTGTACTGAGATTGTTAAAGTATATTAAAAAATCCAGCGTCTCAATAATTTTGATTAGTTTTGAAGCCTTAAGAATAACGGTCTTCAACGCCTTTTTATTCTGAATTTATTGATAAACAAAGATAGAACATAACCTCAGAATTCAGAAAAGAAGTTGTTAACGAAATTATTAACAAGGTCTTCCCTGTTTTCTCTTTTTTTGGTCCTTTTCTTCCTGCCAATCACCCATGTGGTCGCCCAGGATACGATCCGGCAGAAAAAAGCAGATACATTATTATTGACATCAACCAGGACCGATTCCATTGCTGCTGATAGCGTTCATAAAGACTCGATCGTAAAAAAAACAGCGCGAAAAAATGTCCTTGAAGATAAAGTAGATTATGCTGCTAAGGATTCCCTTCGCTTCGAGATAAAAAAACAAAAGGTTTTCCTGTTCCAGGAAGCCGACATCAAATATCAGGACATTAACCTGAAGGCAGGCTATGTTGAGATTGACTTCCCCAAAAACCTTGTTTATGCCACAAGCCTGAAAGACACCAGCGGCGTTGATGTCGGATTTCCGGAATTCATACAAGGTTCACAAACATTCAAGTCAAAAGAAATCAATTATAATTATACTACCAAACGGGGATATATCAACACTGTTTTCACAAAACAGGATGAGGGATACCTGCATGGCACCATCGTCAAGAAGATGGAAAACGATGTGACCTATATTAAATCGGGTTCCTATACAACCTGCGACAGGGAAAAGGATCCTCATTTTGCATTTAAGTTCAGCAAAGGAAAATCCATTCCCAATAAAAAGGTGATCACCGGTCCCGCTTACATGGAGATTGCTAATGTTGCAACACCGCTGGCCATACCTTTTGGCTACTTTCCGACCCGGTCAGGACAACGATCGGGGATCTTGCTGCCTACTTATGGGGAGGCGGCAAACAACCGGGGATTCTATTTTGAAAATTTTGGATATTATTGGGCGATGAGCCAATACATGGATCTCACGATCCAGGCTGATATTTACACCCGTGGCAGTTGGGCCATCAAACCTACTTTCAGGTATAACAAACGGTACCATTATAACGGATCGTTCAATTTTAGTTACGCGGTCAACCTCATCGGTGCACAGGATTCCCCGGATTTCCAAAAATCAAAAGACTTTCAGATAAGATGGGTCCATACGCAGGATAGTAAAGCCCGTCCACGCAGCAACTTTTCTGCCAATGTCAATATAGTCAGCAACACTTTTAACAAATATAATCTGGCTTCAAGCACACAATCCTATCTTTCCAACACCTTTCAATCGAGTGTTAACTATTCAACCAATTTCGCCGGAAAATATTTTCTTAACCTCAATTTCAACCATAGCCAGAACACAGGCACCAAAACAATCAATGTCACTTTACCTCAGCTCTCTTTTTCGGTCAACCAGTTCTATCCTTTCCGCCGGCAGAATCCGGTAGGAAAAATAAGATGGTACGAACAAATCAGCATGAAATACAACCTCGACATGGAAAACCGCTATAACACTGCGGACTCCAATTTTATGAAGGGCCAATGGCTTGATTCCCTGCAAAACGGTATGCGGCACAGCATCCCGATTACCGCTACGGTCCGGGTCCTGAAATATTTCAACTGGAGCAATTCCATCAACATCACGGACAGAATGTACATGAAAACGATCCGTAAAGAATATGTGGACACCGTCTTTATCGGAACCGATACCATCCCCGGATATTACCAAACAAGCCCTGTTTCCGGATTTTCCAACGCATTTGACTTCAGTCTTTCTTCTTCCATCAATACGCGTTTATATGGGATGTACCAGTTTAAAAAAGGCCTCATCAAAGCCATCCGGCACATGGTGACACCTTCGGTATCTTTCGCGTTCACGCCAAACTGGGGCTCTTCTTCGTTGGGATACTGGCAGTACATTTACAATGATCCCAGTACCACTCCGCGCCGTTATTCCATTTATGAAAATTCGATCTATGGCGGCCCTGTCGGGCAAAAATCAGGAATGATCAGCTTTGCCATCAGCAATAACCTGGAAGTAAAGGTGAGAAACCGGAAAGACACGGTTAATGGTTTTAGAAAAATAGCCCTGATTGACGATCTTACCATCCGGACTTCTTATGACATTGCCCGCGATTCACTGAACTGGCAGCCCATAACAATCAGCGGTCGTAGCACCATCATCAAGGGTTTGACCATACAATATTCCAGTATCTGGGACATTTACGCACGGGATTCTCTGGGGAACCGTATTAACACGACTGAATGGAAAGCTCACCACCGCTTGCTGCGACTGGATAATACCTCCTGGGATGTAGGATTGACCTATACCCTGTCGTCGGAAAAAGCAAAAAGCAAGAAAACAACAACGCGCGGGACTCCTCAGGAGCGCCAGGACATAATTGATTATTACGATTATTATGTCGATTTCGATATACCCTGGAGCTTTTCTGTCAATTACAGTTTCCGGTACTCCAAGACTTGGAATTCAGGGACACTTTCACGGACCCAGCAGATCATTCAAACCCTGAGTTTCAATGGACAATTAAACATCACTCCTAAATGGAAAATATCCCTCACAACCGGTTGGGATTTTGTGAATAACGAGCTATCCTATACCTCCATTGATGTTTATCGGGACCTGCACTGTTGGGAAATGCGGTTTGGATGGATCCCCAAAGGAGGTCAGCAAAGCTGGAATTTTTCGATTAATGTGAAAGCTTCCATCCTCCAGGATCTTAAATTAAATAAGAAAAAAGATTTCAGGGATTATGCATCATGATTGGGAGATAAGGGAGATGGAAGATGGGAGGCTAATTTTTACCTTGAATTTAAAACCAAATCGGAAATATGAAAAAAATCATTTCGGCCCCATTGGCGCCAAAAGCAATCGGTCCTTATAGTCAGGCTGTTGAAAACAACGGCATTTTATTCATCTCTGGTCAAATCCCCCTGGACCCTTCGACCAGTAAAATTGTTGAAGGTGGTATATCTGAACAAACCGGGCAGGTCATGAAAAATATTGGGGCGATATTGCAGGAAGCCGGGTATTCTTACAAAGACATTGTCAAATCAACCTGTCTGCTTAGCGATATGGATAATTTTAAAGCCATGAATGAAATTTATGGCCAGTTCTTTCCCGAAAATCCACCGGCAAGGGCTGCATACGCTGTTGTGAAATTACCAATGGGCGCGTTGATAGAAATTGAAACGATCGCCATGAAATAAGGATTGGCTTTCATTTCATTGCCCAATTATAATATAAGGCGCCCATACTGTCGGTAGCGATGTTTCTTTTTTATGGATCATTTTTATCTTAACCTCCCTTAAAGCCTGACTATAAGTTTTTCCGGAGAGGCATTGCTTGTAGAAATCGACCATAAACTGATTGGCCAGAAGGTCTGTTACATTCCAGAGAACACTCAAGATATTCCTGGCTCCCGCCTGAAAAAAAAACCAGGCCGTTGATTGGATTGGCCTACCTGGATTGCCAAAGGGCATCCCGGAAGAACAGGCATTTAATACGATGAGATCAGCATTCAATTTGAGTTGCCCGATTTCGTCATGGGTAAGAAGTCCCGGTGGACAAACTTCATTGTCCTGTGAAGGATGATATCCCCAGAAGAGGAACCCGCAACAAGTATGGCCCAATAGTCCAGGTAAATAGTGGGTTGCAAGATGAATTATTCTTCCATGGCTGGCGGCTTCCTTAAAATATTCCTTGCCGGAATATTGATCAAAAAACATCCGGACAGAATGCCCGCTTTTCTTAAATAATGCTCCGATAGATGTGATTTCCTTCCTGGAATAAGGCAAAGGATTGAGATCCGGATGGTGATCAAAGACCGGGGAAAAACCAATGAATTCAATGTCGGGTTTTGACAGCGCCATACTATGCTCCATCCAATGTCTTACAGAAAAATGATAGATGATCTCAAAGTCCTCTATGAGGTACCGTTTGTTTTGCTCGGAAAACGACCGGGAGGAATCCCTGCAATAGATTAATGCTTCGAACGGAAATCCTGAAAAAACCTCTCCCGGGATGATGATTATCCGCTTTTTTGTAACCAATTGATTTCTCGCGGGAGAGAACAGAAAGGCATTCAGGATCTGGCCTAAATTTGAATATTCCTTCAAATCGGCAATCCTTAACAATTTTTTAAACTTAAAAACCGAAGACCAAAAAACCGATCCCAGCTTTATAGCGGTAACTGAATTTTCGTTTGTGGTTATGGCATGAATAGTAAGGGAAGAATCGGTAAAAAAATATTCCAGAAGCGCCTCATCCTGCTTTAGTTTTTGCTGGACCAAATTTACCGGGATGCTGCTTGGGGAGGCCTGGGCATATATATAAGATTTTATCCCAAGAATGAAAAAGGAAAATAACAAAAGCCCGATACATACCTTTACATTCAGCATAGCTGATAGTTTGGGGTTAATACAATGCCATCTTTCCCACCAATACCAACTCGTCCTCCACAGTAATCCGCCAATAATAGAGACCCTTCATAAAATCAGCCGTATCAAGTAAAAATGAATTTCCCAAAATGGCGGTTGATTGATAAATACAATTACCCTGGTTATCCAGAATGGAAATAACAACCGGTATGGCATTCCCGGAACTTTCCCAATTAAATTTAACAGGAGAACCCAGCAAAAGTCTTTGCCTGACAATGGGTGAGGTTAAAATGAATGCCGGATTCCTGGTGGTGCCGCCTACCAGTATTTCCAGTTCGCGTAATGAATTGAATTTTGAGGCAACCTGAGGATTTAAGATAGCATAACGCCTTCCTGCCGGAGTAACATTCCCGTTGTACCGGCCATAAGAGTTGGGCTGAATTAGGAATCGCGTACCTTCATTCATTTTTTTCATCCCGGCTACAGGAGGATGTGTTTTCTTTTCCACAGAAAATACTTTCGTCAATCGTAAAAGCAATCCAGTTGCAACAATAAGCAAGATGATTGATGCGGCCAATAATAACAACGGCGGAGCTTTTATGTGCCGCTTTTGTCTTTGCCTGGCCCTCCCAATTTTTTGATAAAAATCCAAGGCATCCTGATCCGACAAAATTTCATTAAGGCATCGGTCAACCGAAACCTCCGCGCGTAAAACCGGATTGCGATTCAGTTTTTCATTGAATCGTTTTAATTCGTATGGATTCAGCGCGTTTTCGTTATAACGGTCAATCCAATCGTTTTTAATTTCAGAGTTGTTCATAATTGATGAATGGGTTACATTTTGGATCATTCAGGATTTTTTTACGTAACATGTTTTTGCACAAATACTTCCGGGTCTTAACATAATTGGTATTTTTGTAATGCATCATTGAAGCAATTTGTTTCAGAGGGGTTTTTATAAAAAACAGCCGGAGAAGTTCCTGACAGTCTGCCGGCATAGCGAAAAAGTGTTGTTGAAATAACCTTCTCCTTTCCAATTCGTATTCCAGGATATCCGAGTCATCCTGACCATACCTGGCCTTCTCTTCATTAACCTCGAAATCGGGCTTATATAACAAACGATATTTCCGTTCAAGGCGTTGGAGCCAGATATTTCTACTGATAGCATAAAAATAGGTTTTCAGGCTACAATGAAGGTCAATTTTTTCAGACAAACTTTGTCTATATAAAACAAAGATGGTATCCTGAAAAACATCTTCCACATCCTGTAATGTGCCAGAATTCCTTTCAACGATTGAGCGGACAACCGGGAAGAATTCTTTGTATAAGTAGTTGATATATGACCTTTTTTTCTCTTGAAGGCCATGAATAACATCTTCATCTGTATAACGGGTTACCATATCTGTATGTTTTATAGTGCTTAATCCGGAAAAAGTAAAAAAGTAATACAATTGTTAAAATATTTTTATCTCAATTTAGATAAGAATATATACATAATGACAGGAAATGGTTATGTTTGGTTGCAGGAAAATGAAAAAATATTTTTATATCATTTTAGTGATTGCATCGCGACCGGGATGAAATGACATAAAGTGGCATGCATTAATTTACTACATTTACGGCCATTTTAAATGTCTTATTTCCAAATTTTCCATGAATGAATAACAAAATCAAATCCATCGTCATCACTCAAAACGACTTCATTATCAGGAATGTAACCGACGAAGAACTCGATATCCGCGGGCACCTGAGTAATTTCACCGAATTTGATCAATCGGGTCATCTTCTTAAAGAAATTAAATATGACCGTTCAGGCCTCTTCGAGGATATGCATATTTATACTTATGACGATAAGGGGTTCCTGATTACAGATTCATATTATCCTGAAGAAAATGAGGAAGCGGAAAAAATCACTTATGAAAATGATGAAACGGGCCTTGTTGTTAAAACCCGGAAAAAATATTTAGATGGTTCGGTTGATACTACTGTTTATTCTTATGATGAAAACAAACGGTTGGAGAAAATGGTTACCACTTCTGATGATGGCGAACCCGAAGAGGTTGAAGTGATTGAAAACCCGGAACGGCCCCTATCCGATGATATACCTGACACTGAAGAAAACGAAGCCCGGATAACACGGAATGAGAAAGGCCAGATCGTGCTTGAAGAGGTATTTTCAGAAGATGATCAACTTCTCAGTAAAATAGAACGGAAATATAATGAAGATGAAAATCTTTCTGAAGTTGAGGTTTTTATTGACGGGCAGGGAAAAAGGTTCACCCGCCATTATATTCTCCGTTATGAATACACCTATTTTACGGAACCGGAATAGATTTACCGACTTTTATACATAATTCTTTTTTAGAAGAGCTCAACCAGAATGGAATCATCCACGATGGCAGGCAGGGTGACATGAAGCTTTGGTTCTTCTTCCATTGCCCACTTTATGGCAGATAATGCTTCGTTATTACGCGCCCAGGCACGACGCGCAATTCCATTATTGACATCCCAGTGAAGCATAGTCCGTATCCGTATGTCTGCCTCGGGGGTTCCATCAAGCACCATACCAAAACCTCCGTTGATTACCTCTCCCCAGCCTACTCCTCCCCCGTTATGAACAGAAACCCAGGTCGCCCCGCGGAAACTATCCCCGATCACATTCTGGATGGCCATATCGGCCGTAAAATTCGATCCGTCGTATATGTTGGAAGTCTCACGATAAGGAGAATCTGTTCCGGAAACATCATGGTGGTCCCTCCCAATGACAATGGGCGCTGAGATTTTTCCAGTTCTGATCGCGCCATTGAATGCGGCAGCAATTTGTTTTCTGCCTGTACAATCAGCATACAGGATCCTTGCCTGCGAGCCAACGACAAGCTTGTTTTTACCGGCTTCCTTGATCCAATGGATATTGTCGCGCATCTGCATGGCTATTTCCGGGGGCGCCCCGGCTGCAATCCCGCTCATCACCTCCGCTGCAATCTGATCGGATAAAGCCAGGTCTTCAGGCTTTCCGGAAGTGCATACCCAGCGGAAAGGCCCGAAACCATAATCGAAAAACAGAGGGCCCATGATATCCTGAACATAGGATGGATAGATGAAACTCCCGTCGCTTTTTACAAGGTCAGCTCCAGCCCTTGATGCTTCTAATAAAAAGGCATTCCCGTAATCCCAGAAGTACATCCCCCGCGAAGCAACTTTATTGATCGCTAAAATCTGGCGGCGCAACGAGGATTGAACTGCCTCTTTGAACTGATCCGGATGCTTCACCATTAATATATTTGATTCTTCAAAGCTTAGGCCCACCGGATAATATCCTCCGGCCCATGGATTATGAAGGGAGGTTTGATCCGATCCCATATCAATACGAATCTCCTTCTGTGCCAAGTATTCCCAGAGATCTACGATATTTCCCTGGTAGGCAATTGACACTGCTTCTTTCCTTCCGGAAGCCTGTAATATCCGGGAATATAATTGATCTAAATCGGTATAGGCCTCATCAACCCAACCTTGTTCATGACGTTTCTGAACTGCCCTTGGATTGATCTCTGCAATAACCCCAATAGCGCCAGCAATAACAGATGCCTTTGCCTGGGCCCCCGACATACCTCCCAATCCTGAAGAGACAAATATCTTTCCACCGATCCTACCGGAACCGTTCATGCGATCAGCATTCAGGATGGTAATTGTCGTCCCGTGTACGATGCCTTGTGGACCAATATACATATATGACCCGGCAGTCATCTGACCGTATTGTGTCACACCGAGTGCATTAAACCGCTCCCAGTCATCCGGTTTTGAATAATTGGGGACCATCATCCCATTTGTGACAACGACCCGGGGCGCTTCTTTATGCGAAGGAAAAAGCCCCATCGGATGGCCTGAATACATGACCAGCGTTTGTTCATCAGTCATCATTGACAGATATTTCATAGTGAGCAGGTATTGTGCCCAATTCTGAAATACAGCACCATTTCCGCCATAGGTTATCAGCTCATGGGGATGCTGGGCGACAGCAGGATCCAGGTTGTTCTGGATCATCAGCATGATAGCGGCTGCCTGTAATGAATGGTGGGGATAATCGTAAATGCCGCGTGCATACATCGGATAGGCAGGACGGAACCTGTACATGTATATCCTTCCGTATTTTTTAAGCTCATCAGCAAATTCCGGGGCAAGGGCTGCATGGTATTTTTTATCGAAATACCGCAAGGCATTTCTCACGGCGAGGATTTTTTCCTGATGCGTTAGGATATCTTTCCGAACCGGGGCATGGCTAATGGAGGGATCCCGTGGCAGAAGCTCCGGCAAAACTTCCGGAATGCCCGTTATAATTGCTTTTTTAAAGTCTTCTGAATTCATGGGTTTAAAATATTAAATATTTAGATTCTTTCCTGTGCCGGCTGTAGGATCTGGTAGAGAAAATCCCGCGCCCGGAAGAGTTGGGCTTTAACAGTACCGATCGGCAGGTCAAGTTCCGTTGCAATTTCTTCGTAACTCCATTCTTTGAAATAATGTAATTCGATCAGAAGACGGTAATGGGGTTTTAGTTTTCCAACCACATCCCGCATCATACTGATTTTTTGTTTTTCGATGATCTTTTCTTCCGGATCCAAACTGGGGGAAGGTATTGAAGCTGTACTATCCTTCCCCTCCTCTTCCTCTTCAAAAGTTCCTTCTGCAAACTGAATGCGCCGGTCCTTCCTCAAAAAGTCGATGCAATTGTTGGCTGCAATCTTGAATAACCAGGTACTGAAAGCAAAATCAGCCGTGTATTGCCTGAGATTTTTAAAGGCTTTACCAAATGCTTCAATGGTAAGATCTTCTGCGTCAGTGGCATTCCTGGTCATCTTCAACATCATATAATAAAGGGAATCACGATAGTTATTCAGTAACTCCGCGTATGCCTGCTGATCACCGTTCTGAAGCGCTAGTTGCACCAGGGAATAATCGCGTTGCGCTTTTTCGGTCAGATGAGTTACTACTTCCACTTGCGGGTTTTATGAAACAAATTAGATATCAGTATAGCGGTATTAAAAAGGAGCAGGACAAGATCATAGATGGGGAGGACGGGAACCAGGTCTTTTTCATTCAGTTGACGCATGCACCTGGCGAAGATAATATATTGTGTAACCAGTCGCAAAAAGAAAAGCGCAAGCGCCGGTATAACGGAAAATGAAAATGAAACTAAAATGACAAATAAGGCATAGAAGAGGAACAAACTGAGGGAATAGGACCCCAATAGAACTTTATGTTTGAATTTATAATGATGGCTCGTCGAAAGATGCCTTTTTTTCTGAGTAATCCATTGCCCGAAAGTTTGTTTTGGATCAGAACAGGTATAACTATCGGGAGAAACCCTGATGGAAGTGTTTGAGCGGGTTGCAACACTGTTGATAAACAGATCGTCATCCCCTGAACGGATCTGATAGTGGGAAATGAACCCTTTATTCCTGAAAAAGATCTGTTTCAGGTAAGACAGGTTCCGCCCAACGCCCATGTAAGGGATTCCAGCCAGGGCGTATGAAAGATATTGGATGGCGATGTGCGCGGTGTCAAAGCGGATCAACTTATTGAGGAAACTTTTACTTTTATTGTACGCGCCATAGCCCAACACTACTTCAATACCGGGCCCGAAAGCGGATACCATCTCGCTGATCCAGAGTTTCGACGCCGGATGGCAATCAGCATCCGTGAGTAAAATTTTTTCAAAACGAGCCGATTTGATCCCAATGGAAAGCGGGAATTTTTTTCCGGAGAAAAAATTCAGATCTTCCTGAATCGTGATGCTCTTCAAATGGGGGTACTTCTCCCCAAGAGAGGTGAGGAGATAATTCGTGTCATCATCTGAGGCATGGTTCACAACCAATACTTCGAATTCGGGATAGTCCTGTTCAAGGATCAGGGGGAGATTTTCACTAAGATGATAGTATTCATTATGGGCGCATATAACGACCGACACCCCGCATCCCTTTTGAGGATACGATAGAGCTTTGTAACGGGCAAATCTCCAATAAAATATCCAATAATAAAGCAATTGCAGAATCCATACAATGGCAAATATGATCAGTAATCCAAGGGGCAAAAATCTTATATCTATCAGTGATTCAATCATTTTAATATTTTCTTCTGATAACAAGGCAAATTTATTCAATATGGCCGAATAAAAACCAGGTTTGTGTATAATTTAGTCAGATGGTTGAAAATCCATCAAAAGGTCAAGATAAACTTCAGAACCTTTATCTTTGCCTAAATTTTTAAAATATTTTCTTTGCAATTCGAAATAACTTCTCGCGATAGCGGTTCAAAAGCCAGGACCGGAACGTTGACAACCGATCATGGAGTGATCGATACTCCTTTTTTCATGCCGGTCGGAACGGCCGGAGCAGTGAAAGCATTGCATGTGGAAGAGTTGCGTAATGATGTGAAAGCACAGATCATGCTTTCGAACACCTATCACCTTTATCTGCGTCCTGGCGCCGACATCATTGCACAGGCTGGCGGGCTTCACAAGTTCAATGGATGGGATAGGCCCATTCTTACCGACAGTGGGGGTTACCAGATCTATTCCCTGGGCGATATCCGCAAGTTTACGGACAACGGGGTGATTTTCCGTTCGCACATAGATGGGTCGAAACATGTTTTTACCCCTGAAAAAGCCATTGATATCCAACGGGCCCTGGGCGCCGACATCATCATGGCTTTTGATGAATGTACCCCTTACCCCTGCGATCCGGCTTATGCAAAAAAATCCTTAAAACGGACCCACCATTGGTTATCGCGTTGTTTTGGGCATTTTCACCAGACGAGTTGTCCACACGGTTATTCACAAAACCTTTTTCCCATTGTGCAAGGCAGTATTTATCCTTCCCTGCGGGAAGAATCGGCCCGTTTTATCTCTGATTTTGATGTTCCTGGTTATGCCATTGGGGGGTTATCGGTCGGCGAACCCGCATCAATGATGTATGATATGACCAGGTTGGTTTGCGAAATATTGCCGGCGGATAAGCCCCGTTATCTTATGGGAGTTGGCACACCTGCCAACATCCTCGAAAGTTTAGCGTTGGGCGTTGACATGTTTGATTGTGTGATCCCAACCAGGAACGGAAGAAATGGCATGCTCTTTACCCGGAATGGGATCATCAACATTAAGAATGAAAAGTGGAAAGACGATTTTTCTCCGCTGGAAGCAGAAGGGGAAGTGTTTTGCGATGTACAATACAACAAGGCATTTCTCAGGCACATGTTCATTGCCAAAGAAATACTGGCTTCCATGATAGCCACAATGCATAATCTCGGTTTTTATATCTGGCTGATGAAAGAAGCCAGAAAGAATATTCAGGAGGATACCTTTTCAAAATGGAAATCTGACATGGTAATCCGGTTGATGAAGAGACTTTAAACATAGAAGTAAACGAATGCGGACCATTGATCTCTATATCATAAAAAAATTCCTGGGGACTTTCTTTTTAACCCTGGTCCTTTTGATTTTCATTGTAATCGTTTTTGATATATCCGAGAAAATCGATGATTTTCTGAAATTCAATGCTCCGATCCGCGCTATTATTTTCAATTACTATCTCAATTTTGTTCCATATTTCATTAATCTTTTCAGTTACCTTCTCACCTTTATTGCCGTCATTTTCTTCACCTCCCGCATGGCATCCAACTCTGAGATCATAGCTATCCTGAGTAGCGGGATCAGTTTTAAACGGTTTCTCTTTCCCTATGTTGTCAGCGCTGTTGTGCTTGGATTGCTTTCATTTTTTTTAGCTAATTTCATTATTCCCTATACCAACAGGAGCATGTTCGCTTTTGAAAAACGGTATTTAAAAGATCCCAAAGAGTTCAATAATCAAAATATTCACAGGCAGATCAGTCCGGGGACCTTTATTTATCTTGAAAATTTCAACACGCATACCCGGTCCGGATGGAAATTTACATTAGAACAATTCAAGGAGAGGAAACTGGTATATAAATTAAAAGCGGAAAGGTTGGAGTGGGACAGTATAAAAGGGAGCTGGGTTATCGGGAATTATTTTATCCGCCGGATCAATGGGATGGATGAATCCATTACAAAAGGGACAAAAATCGATACCATTCTGCCTTTTAAACCCGATGATTTCACGGAAGATATTGAGGAGGTTAAAATCATGAATTATTACACGCTCCGGAAACATATCAAGGACAAAGAGCTTCGCGGGGATCCCGATGTAATCAAATATAAAGTTAAAAAATATGAACGGATCGCCTTTCCTTTTGCGACCATAATCCTTACCCTGATCGGAGTGTCTGTTTCCAGCCGGAAAGTTCGTGGTGGAATTGGTTTTCATCTTGGATTTGGGCTCGCGCTGACCTTTTTGTATATTCTTTTCATGCAGGTTTTCACTGTTTTTGCCACTTTCGGAAATCTACCCCCTTTAATAGCGGTTTGGATACCCAATATTATTTTTGGCGTCATTGCATTCGTACTGATCTGGAAAGCGCCGAAATAAAAGGTGACGGATGGGAGATGAAATCTAAAATTATAAACAGATGCTGGTTTTCCCCAATGCAAAAATAAATTTAGGTTTGCGGGTCATAGCCAAACGTTTTGACGGATTTCACAACATCGAAACTGTGTTTTATCCGGTAGGCCTGTGTGACGCCCTTGAGGCAATTCCAGCATCTGATGGGGTTTTTGAGTTTACCTCCTCCGGGCTTCCGGTTCCGGGCAATCCGGCGGACAACCTTTGCGTCAGGGCCTGCCAACTCCTGAATCCTTCTATTGCCAAAGCGCTGACAGAAAATGCGTTGCCTGGGTTCATCCCTATCGGGCCATCATCTGGACTTCCTCCAGTTAAAGTTCATCTTCACAAAGTTATTCCCATAGGGTCTGGTTTAGGCGGGGGCTCTTCTGACGGGGCCTGGATGCTTAAATTACTAAATGATCTTTTTGTTCTGGGGTTGACATCGCGGCAACTCCAGGACAATGCCCGGCAATTAGGAAGCGATTGTGCTTTTTTCATTGAAAACAAACCGGTACTCGCTTGTGAAAAAGGCGACCGTTTTCTTCCTCTTGGCTCCGGATTGCCCGATCTTCACGTAGCGCTGGTTATTCCTGATATTCACTGTAATACCACCGATGCTTATGCAGCCATTGTCCCTGCCCGGCCCCTGGTATCAATTGCCAGGGCAATAGGTTTCCCTGTCGAAAAATGGAAAAATGACCTGATCAATGATTTCGAAGCGCCGGTTTTCAGATCCTATCCGGAAATTGAGATGATCAAAGAAAAGCTGTATAAGGCCGGCGCTGTCTATGCTTCCCTCACGGGCAGTGGTGCCGCGGTATTTGGGATTTTTAGTAAAATTCCAAACCTGGAAAATCTCTTTCCTGGTTGTTTTACATGGTCACACCGGTAAATAACCCCCTTTATTTTTCATCCGGGAATTTGTCGGGTTTTGTAAAGTTAGGATTCATAATAAATGAAGTGTCGGAAAGTGCATAGAGAAATGCTTTTAGTTCGGCTTTTTCAACCGGCGTCAATTGTACGCCATGGTCATTGACATGGTGCATCAGTGGACTGATGGTGGGGGACCACACCAGTCCGGAACTGTAAAAGTCAATTACTTCGTCCAGCGTTTTATACCGTCCATCGTGCATATATGGCGCCGTATAGGCTATATTCCTTAAAGTTGGCGCTTTATAAGAGCCAATATCGGCTGGATTGACGGTTACCGAGCGCCTATCCAGCGGATCGCCGAATACGGAATCTTTACCATTATTGTAAAACAGATTGGTAGTAAAGAGTGGATTCCCTTCCCCTCCGTGACAATGAAAACAATCGGCCCCCAATTCCGTCATGAATAGCACATATCCGCCACGTTCGGCCGTCGAAAGCGAAACCTCCCCTCTCAAAAACCGGTCGAATTTAGAATTGGCCGAGATCAGCGTCCTAACAAATTGGGCAATGGCTTTCCCCATGTTTTTAACGGTCACTTCCCGGCTTCCAAAAGCTTTTTCGAATAATTCCGGATATCCAGGGATATTCTGGATCAATGCCTTAATCCGGTCGGTATCGCCGGCCATTTCATGAGGGGCAATCATCGACATCCAGGTGAGATCTTCAATGTTCCTGAAATAAGGTAATGGATTTTCGGAATTGACTTTACCATTCCATAAATATCCGGTACCTGTCCAGACCAGATTGATCATGGGCAACATCGAGTGCGGAGTCGGAATACCAGTCAATCCATGAGGATGCCCACCGGGAAACGCCGGATTGTCCATACCACATTCAAAAGCGTGTGATTGGACATGACAGGTGGCACAGCTCATCAGCGAATCGGGATCCGTTCTTCCTGAAATCCGGCCATCATAAAACAGGTATCGGCCCAAGGTGATCCCCTCCACGGTCATAGGGTTATCAGAGGGGATATTCATTGTTGTAGGGAAATATCCCGGGATATGAATTGTATAGGGAGTTGGTTTATAGTCCGCATCCCCGGAACCTGTTTTCTTACAGGAGACAACGATGAAAAGAAGAAACAATAAATCAATATTTTTCATCCTCTATTTATTATCCTTTAGCCGCCAATCGATTTTCTCAACGCCCATATTACTAAGCAGATTGTTTATCTGTGAAAAGTGTTTACAACCAAAAAAACCACGTTGGGCCGACAATGGAGATGGGTGTGCGGCAGTAAGGACAAAATGTTTGGAAATGTCTATCAATGATTTTTTTGCAATGGCATAATTTCCCCAAAGCACAAATATCAATCCTTTCCGATTGGCTGATAATTTACTGATAGCGCCATCTGTGAATGTTTCCCAACCATGGTTCTGATGCGAACCAGCCATGTTTTCCCTTACGGTCAGGGTTGCATTTAGCAGCAAAACACCTTGGTTGGCCCAGCAGGTCAGGTCACCGGAAGAGGGTATAGGAATTCCCAGGTCATTTTCCATCTCTTTGAATATATTGATCAGGGAGGGTGGTGCGGGTACTCCTTTGGGCACGGAAAAGCACAGCCCATGGGCCTGCCCCTGTCCGTGATAGGGATCCTGCCCCAATAAAACGACTTTTACCTGGTCGAAAGGAGTATGGTTAAAAGCATTAAAAATCAGGGGGCCTGGCGGAAATACCTTATATTTTTTCTTTTCCTGAACTAAAAAGTCCCTTAACTGAAAGAACCATGGTTGATTAAACTCCTCCCGGAGCATTACTTTCCAACTTTCTTCAATAACCGGATCGATTTTTTCTATTCCTTTATTCAACTTGGCAGGTATTATCTTATAACACAATAAAATTCGCTTTTATTTGTTCATTTACTTTAAAACCATTTACTTTGCAGTATTCAATTATCAAAATCAGGAGCTGACACCATGAAAAAAGTTCTTTATCTTCTATTGACAGTTGTTCTTCTTGGCATTATTTCCTCCTGCGCTTCAAACAAACGTTGTGCTGCTTACGGCGAAAAACAAAGATACCAAAACGAACGTCATTAATTTATTATCTGATCAGGAATTCAAAAATAATGGGGAGCCCTGGCTTCCCATTATTTTTTATTTTTGTATCCTTGTTCCTTAAGATCTTCTCATTTGATGAAGCGGTCCGCTCTGATATTCATATTGATGTTTCTGACTACCGGAGAATTTACCAGCTACGCGCAGGTTGCTTCGGATCAGGATACCCTTCCTGAAAATGTATTGCTTGAAAAACAATGGAGCCTTGGAGCAATGATCCATTCCAACGGATGGGGGTTGAAATTCAGAAGGGGGCACAATGTTACTGCACTCAGGCAATTCATGTGGGAGCTGGAATTTTCCACATACAAGTCAACCAAAGAGATCCGCACCATCAACCCCTATTTTTCTGACTCCCGCGCCTATATTTACGGAAAAATGAATTACTTGTCATTTATCAGGGGAGGGATCGGGCAACAACACATTCTCAACAGAAAACCATACTGGGGTGGAGTACAGCTAAGCTGGCTTTACTATGGAGGATTTTCATTGGGAATTACCAAACCTGTATATCTCTACATCATCTATTTCAATAGTGGATATACTGACTATGAAATAAAAGAAGAGAAATATGACCCGGAAGTACATTTTACCGATAATATTTATGGTAGGGCCCCCTTCTTTTCTGGAATAGCGAATCTTGGATTTTATCCTGGCGCCTATATAAAAACCGGCCTGGAATTTGAATTTGGCACCCGCAGCAGAAGGATCAATTCCCTGGAAATCGGAGGGACCCTGGATTTTTCTCCCATCCCCATTCCCATTATGGCCTATAATCCAAAACAACAGTTTTTTTTAACGCTTTACCTGAGCGTGATGTTGGGAAAACGATATAATAAATGATCTCAATATGATGCGTTCAGACAAATTCAATTTCTTTATGGTTGAATGAACATGTCTTCCCGTTCCGCAATTCAATGATCAACCGTCCAAAATCATCGACACCTTTGATTTTTCCATCCAGATTTTCATTACCGGTCGTGAATTTGCCCCACTGACCAAAACCTTTTAAATTAAAACAATAATCCGCGCCAAGGTTTTTTGGTTCTGAATACCGGAGCAGATTATATCGTTGGTCCATTTTCTTGCAGAGCGATTTCAAAGCCTCGGTCATGTCCAGGTCATGCCCAAGTACCTGAGCCAATGACCCGGCATTGGGAAGTTCAACCGGAAAATTCAATTGGTTGATGTTTACGCCTACACCCACAAGGGCTGTATCGAATCCAGTCCCCATGATCCTGTTCTCGATCAGGATCCCCGCCACTTTCCGTTCATCCAGATAAATATCGTTGGGCCATTTGATGTAAGTCTGATGTGACTTGGCAGGAGAATGTTTATCATGAAAAATACCGGAAAGTGGATCAGACAGGATGGTACCCGGGGATGTCTTTTGATCAGAAAATCTGACCGGATCAGTATGGACGGTATCACGGATATATTCCAGTACCGCGACCGTTATCGCCTTATTCAGCAGGAACTGGTGGTCGGGAGGGAGGAATACCGGATGGAGGACTAATGTGAATGTCAGGTTTTTTCCGGGTTCACTATGCCATTTATGGTCGTGTTGCCCACATCCTGCAAATTGATCGCGGGCCAGGATAACAGCGCCATCCGTCCAGCCATTCGTTTCCAGGCCCCGCATTGCATAAGCATTGGTAGAATCAATCCTTTCCAGCATTATTACAGGAGAACCAATCATTCGATTTGTTTAACAAAGATTAACGTCCTGAAGCATTTTTTTAGTGTCCGACTGTTATGATTATCATTCAAAAAAAAATGATATCCGGGTATTACTTTTGGCGTTGATATCCGATTAAGATGAAAAAAACATGGATGCTTATACAAACAGGACGGTAATAAGGAACTGGGCAGAGGAAGACCGCCCGCGGGAAAAACTGTTGCTCAAAGGAAGGCATAACCTGAGTGATGCAGAATTGCTGGCTATCCTGATCAGTTCGGGGACAAAAAGTGAATCTGCGCTTGATCTTGCAAAGCGGATGTTGCACAATGCCCACGATAACCTGGCTGAACTGGCAAGAATGGGGCTCCAGGAAATGACGGGTATAAAAGGGATAGGGATGGTGCGCGCGATCACGATCGCTGCTGCCCTGGAGCTTGGCCGGCGAAGGGATGAATCCATTGTAATGGAAAAAGAAAAAATCGTTAAAAGTAAAGATGCGTACACCATTTTCAGGAGTACCATGTCGGACCGGCCTTACGAAGAATTCTGGATCATTCTGCTGAACAAGGGCAACAGGGTCATAAGGAAATGTTGCATCAGTGAGGGTGGAATTTCAGGTACTGTTGTTGATCCAAAAAAAGTTTTCAAGATCGCGCTGGACCATCATGCCTCTTCGATTATCCTAGGCCATAATCATCCATCAGGAGCAACCATTCCCAGCGAGGCGGATAACAATATCACAAAGAAACTATATGCGGCCGGGAAAATGCTGGATGTGGATGTCCTGGATCATCTGATCATCGGTGATAACGGATTTTACAGCTATGCTGATGAAGGCGCCCTTCGGGGTTAATCCAGGCGGGACCTACCCCAATTGCCCGTTTCAAGGGATCGGATGAAAGGTGAACCCCATATCTGAGAAATGTTCCAGAAACCGCGGCAGGGCATATCTGACCTTATCGACGGTTTTCAGGTGGTTATGAAACACGACCACGGATCCGCAGTGGGAATATTCCAGGGCGTATTTCAAACATTGTTCTGCACTGGTATAACGGTCAAAATCATAGGTCAGCGCCGACCACAAGACAAAACGAAAATGTTTTCGGATCAGAAAGTATTGCGATGGGGTAAACCGGCCGTATGGGGGACGGAAAAGCCGTGTGGTGAAAAATGATTGACACCGCATGACATCATCCAGGTAAGCGCCCGGAGGTGTATGCCAGCCATTGAGGTGATGAAAGGTATGGTTACCAATAGCATGACCTTTGTTTTGAATTTCCACCAGTAAATCGGGATTCTTCCTGACATTATCCCCAACCAGGAAAAAAGTAGCCCTGGCATCGAACTTCTCCAGAATGTCAAGCGCCTCGGGCGTAGCTTCCGGCACAGGCCCGTCATCAAAGGTAAGATAGATGACCTTTTGTCCGCCAGGAAATTCACAAACCAGGTTATCCGGGTTAAACCATTTAAAAAAGAAAGGAGGCTTGACGGATTTCATCATGATCACTGCTGATAAACCTTCTCTACATAGAGGTTATAGTATTTTTGTAAAGTAGCCTCCGTTTCATTTGCGAGTTTCTCCTGTCCTGCTTCTTTGGTTATCACACTCAATCGCTGGACGGTATATAATGCCTCCTGGATACTGTATTCCAAAGGCTTCAAATCCTTATCCGGGAAAGAAAAGAAATAAGCCAGCTCCCGGGATGAATATCGGCCGAGGCGGGAAGCCATTTCATTGGCTTTGGCAACATCCCCGGTTTTATAATAACCTTCCACGATCGGAACGGAAAAAAAGTCATAAGGCGCTGCGGCATCAGGCATCACTTCAACACAGCGGTCCAATACCCGGCGCGCAGAATCTTTTTTTCCTTCCTTTATCAATGCATCGGACAACCTTCCGAACAGAGTCCGCATGTTCATGACCATCCGCCGGTTGTTGTCGTCCAGATAAATCCCGGGTTTGCCAATGTTTCCCCATTTGAATTTGTTCATCAGGTTATCGTACATCACACGGGTATTGACCTCTCCCATCATTCCTTCAGAAGGTATTGCTTTAACTGGAAGAAGCCTGTATGCAAGTCCTTCGAGATGAAACCAGGGTTCAAGGCCAATATAAGTATCTGGACTTGTTGTCATTACAAAATAAACTGGACGTTTCCAGTTATTGGTTGCCAGGAGATCGATGACCATCAGGTTGTTTTTCTCAAGGGCCGGCTCTTTTATATTCCACCGGATCGTATCCAGACGGTTGGCCAAACCCGGAGAAAAGGATCCATATCCTTTGATTTCCTTTGGATCATAAGTGACCATAAGTTTTTTCGTGGGAAAATAATCGATCATTCCTACCTGGGAAGTGTTCATCTTCAGCTTGCTTTCATCCTGGTTGATCACACCCAGGAGCGCCCTCACATCCACATACGTATCTTTCAGCGCTTCATCCTCAAAAAGGTAAGTCACGTCGTGATTGCCCTGGCGATATTTGTCGCGGGTCAGGGAAAATGGCACCGGATTGGATAGATAAGCTTTTCGTTTCATTTGGTCGATGTACCAGTCGGTATTCAGCAGGCTCAGATTGACCACCCTGACATCAGTCCGGATTCCCTCTACTTCCTGGGCGTACCACAACGGAAAAGTGTCATTATCGCCATTTGCAAAAAGTATTGCATTGGGGGCACATGAATTCAAATAGTTCGAGGCAATGGCTAATGCAGTATAACGATCTGAACGATCATGATCGTCCCATCCCTGTATAGCCATCAAACCAGTTACAAACAAACCGCCAGCCAATGGAATTACCAGCGAAGGTATCCAGCTCAGTTTTTTATTCAGCCATTCAAAGATCTGCGGGATGGCCAGCCCGATCCAAATGGCAAAAGCATAAAAGGATCCGGCAAATGAATAATCCCTTTCGCGGGGCTGAGGGGAATGAGAATTCAAATATAACACGATGGCGAAACCAGTCATAAAAAAAAGCAGAAAAACGATCCAGGCGCTCTGTTTATCTTTCCGGCAGGTAAAATATATACCGATCAAACCGAGAAGCAGGGGTAAAAAATAGAAACTATTATCGCCTTTGTTTTTACGCGTTTCCGGAAGATCCTGGGATCCTAAACGCGTTTTATCCACGAATGGGATACCACTTTTCCAGTTCCCGTCGATTTTATTTCCCATCCCCTGGATATCATTCTGACGTCCGACAAAATTCCACATGAAATAGCGGTAATACATGTGAACGAACTGGTAATTCCAGAAAAAAGTAAGGTTTTCAGCGAACGTCGGGACTTTCCTTGTTTCACTCCTGTCGCCGTTTTGGACTTCCACGGGAATTCCTTTGACATGGCCCCATCGGATATACTCATCCGCGAAACGGGGTTCCGATTGATCCCACATCCTGGGGAAAAAAGTCGTAAACCGCGGGTCATAAACAGGGATTACTCTCTCCCGTTTATCTGAAATCAGGTATTTTCCGGCTTTTGTATCTTTGATATAAACCGGGGCCCCGTCGGCCCTGTCAATGACCGGAGCATTGTAATACTGTCCTTTGACCAAAGGCCAGTCACCATATTGTTCCCGGTTCAGGTAAGCCAGCAGGTACATGGCATTTTCCGGATTATTTTCATCAATGGGGGTATCGGCATTGCTGCGGATAACCAGCATCAAAAAGGATGAATAGCCAATCACAATGAAAGTCAGCGCAAGGAGCATGGCGTTCCATACCGGTTTCGCTTTCCTGATGGTATAATGCAATCCCCAGACAATAAAACCGATAAGTAGGACAAAATAGATGATCGTCCCGGAATTGAATGGCAACCCGATGTTATTCACGAAAAATAATTCAAAAAGACCAGCTAACTTAACAACCCAGGGAATGATCAGGTACATGGTCACTGCCAGGAGAATAATGGAAAGGGCAGAAGTCAGGATGATCCCTTTCCAACTGGGATGAGGATATTTTTTAAAATAATAAACAAACGTGATGGCCGGAATTGCCAGGAGGTTTAACAGGTGAACACCGATAGATAACCCCATCAGGTAAGCGATCAGGATCAGCCACCGGTAGGCATGTTTTTCATCGGCATGTTCTTCCCATTTGAAAATAGCCCAAACGACGATGGCCGTAAAGAAGGACGACATGGCATAAACCTCTCCTTCCACTGCTGAAAACCAGAAAGAATCAGTAAAGGTATAAGCCAAAGCGCCAATCAAACCGGCTACCATAATTACGAAGGTCTTTTCACGCGTGATCCCACCTGTTTTGAGCGCGATCTTTTTTGCGATCAAAGTAATTGTCCAGAAAAGGAACAGAATAGTGAACCCACTGGCCAGCGCCGACATGGTATTGACCATCCGGGCCACAAGCGCGGTATCGCCAAAGGCAAAAAGAGAAAAAAACCGGCCGATCATCTGAAAAAGGGGCGCCCCCGGCGGATGGCCAACCTCCAGTTTATATGCCGTGGAAATATACTCGCCACAATCCCAGAAACTCATGGTTGGTTCCGAGGTCAGAATATAAACCGAAGAGGCAATAACAAATACCATCCATCCAAGGATATTATTGATTTTTTTATAACTGTTCATGAGGAGGTCTTTGAAGAGGGCAAAGGTAGGAAAAATAGAACCATTTTTGTATTTTTGCCATCGTTACCTAAATTCACTGAACATGAACAAACTAGTATTGATCCGTCATGGGGAGAGCCTGTGGAATAAAGAAAACCGTTTTACCGGATGGACTGATGTGGATTTATCAGAACGTGGGATCAACGAGGCCATCGAAGCCGGGAAAATCCTGAAAAAAGAAGGGTTTAATTTTAAAATTGCCTATACTTCATATCTTACAAGGGCAATCCGCACATTATGGCTTATGCTTGAGCAAATGGACCTGCTCTGGATCCCGGTTCATAAAACCTGGCGTTTGAATGAAAAGCATTACGGCGTATTACAGGGACTGAACAAATCCGAAATGGCTGAAAAATATGGAGATGAACAAGTACTGATCTGGCGTAGGAGTTATGATGTCCGCCCCCCTGCCCTTCCGGCTGACGATCCCCGCCATCCCCATTTTGACCCGCGTTACGCAGCCCTCTATCCCGGTGATGTCCCTGCAACAGAAGCGCTGAAAGATACCGTTGAGCGTATTGTCCCTTACTGGAAAACCGAGATGGAACCTGCCCTTGCCAGGTATAAGGAGGTCGTGGTTGCAGCCCATGGAAATAGTCTTCGCGGAATCCTTAAATACCTGAAAAACATCTCTGATCGGGATATTGTCGGTATCAACCTTCCTACCGGGATCCCTTATATTTTTGAATTCGACGAAAACATGAAGCTTCAGCGCGATTATTTCCTGGGAGATCCGGAAGTTATAAAGAAGCTGATGGAAGAAGTAGCCAACCAGGGTAAAAGAAAGTAACTTCCTCAAAAGAAAAAGGCCCACATGCCAAAACGCTGGGTTATTCCCGATATACATGGACATATCAATACCGTCAGGTCGTTGGTCACCGACCTGATCAAACCCATGCGCTCCGACGAACTATATTTTTTAGGGGATTATGTTGACCGGGGGCCTGATTCAAAAGGAGTGATCGATTTTATCCGCTCCCTCGAACTGGAAAAGTACAATGTGACTGTCCTCAAGGGTAATCACGAAGATGTCATGGTGGAATTGTATGATGCCATGAAAGAATCGAAAAGCAACTGGTGGCCCAAATTTGGTAATCAGAAATATAAATCCTGGTCGGAGATTGGAGGGAAACCAACCCTTCAGAGTTTCAATGCACGGCATATTCTGGATATTCCTTCTGATTATATCAACTGGATGAGGGACCTGCCTTATTATGCAGAATTGGATGACTTTGTGCTGGTCCATGCCGGACTTAATTTTAAAAATAAAAATCCGTTTGAAGACAAGCATGCCATGCTTTGGCTGAGGGATTACAAGATCATCCCTGAGGAGATCGGTAACCGGCGGATCATTCACGGGCACGTTCCCGTTAACATGGAACTCATCACCATGGCGATCAAAAACCGGACATATCCTTTCATTGATCTTGATAATGGCCCATATATTACAGGTCGCGAGGGGTTTGGAAATATGGTCGCACTCGAACTGAACAGCATGGAAATGGTAATACAATACAATGCAGGATAATTGGAACGCAATGGCTTCGGGCAACATCCTTCAATTCAGGTTAAGGGATTATTTTCCAAACTTTCATACTATCAGGGATATCTTGCGGGATTCCCCATCGGGGGAATCGACGATCAACCAGCCTGGCGCTTTATCTCCTGAATTGGAAATCAGGATGGAGGGGGATGACTTTTTCAACCCAGTCCCCATCAGCAGGATTGATGCGGCAATTCTTTGTCAGCCGGATCATTCGGAAGTATCCCGCTACCTGAACATTCTTTATCATTCGAAACAAAACGACAAGGATGCTATCCGGGAGAAAAGCCTTCTCCGTGAAAAGTACCTGCGGATTTTACGAAAAAAGTTTGGCCCCATAGTTTTTATTGAGCACGAAAATGTCGTTCCATCCATTACTGATAAACCCTATGATGAATTAATCCTGAGCCAAAAAGGGAAGGTACTTCTCAATCTATATCAGGAAGGATATCCGGTACCTGATTTTTGCATTATAACTTCAAGCTCTTTTCTGGCAGAGAAAACCGAAAGGGATAATTATCTTAGGGAAACCATTTTCAATCTTGAAAAGATGACGGGCGAAAAGCTGGGTGATCCCGATCAGGCCCTCGTATTTGCAATGCGTTGTGCCACCCCTCAATATATCCCGGGACTCATGCCTACCTATCTGAACATCGGGGTCACAAAAACAAGTTTCCGTTCCCTTGAAAAAAGGTATGGCCGTTCAGTTGCCAATAAAATCTACCTGAACAACCTACAATCTGTCTGCCAGATCCTGAATCCCCAACAGGAATTTTTCAGGTCACCCCAGGAAGAACGTACCCCGGATAACGACGACATCGAGGATCAGATTTCCCGTTTGTTTCAAAAGATTACCATACTTGATGAGCGTATCTTGTATGATGCCCATTACCAGGTAAAGGTTTTTATGGGTTATTCGCATAGCTTTTTTACCCGGAATCAGGATCTTATTTATACTTTCCAACAGGGTCACACGACCTATCCATCACTGATATTGCAAAAGATGGTGTGGACGATCCGGAACCAGGATTCTTATCCCGGGGTCCTTTATAGCCGGCATCCCCGCACAGGCCTTGGGATGCAGATTGAAAGCGTCAGGGAAATATTCGGAGAAGAGATCATGACCGGCACCATTCATGCCGAACAAAAAGAGTATTTCAACCGGGAAGAGATCAAAGAAGAATTCCCAGCCATTTATCATTTTACCCCCATGCTCCCCAAGCTGGAAGTAAAACTTAAATCGCCAGCCACTATTGAATTTGCCGTTGAATCATATAACGGGATATCCCTCTTTGCCATCCTTCAGCTCAACATGTCGGAACTGACCGGACGGTCAACAATGCTTACCGCCATCGACCTGTACCAGAAAAAGATCATTTCGAAAAAAAGGGTGATCCAGCTTATCAAGCCCTACCATTTACGACAGATCTTTTCAGAACGGATTGATGATGACTCCATGAAATCCCTGACTTTGTTTGGCTATGGGGTTTCGGTCCTCCCCCGTTCTGCTGTTTCAACCCGAATCTATTTTACCATGGCCAGGGCGCTTGAAGCGAAAAAAAAAGGAGAGAAAGTTTGTCTGTGCAAAGATAATTTCATCCCATCCGAGACTATTTTTATGGCGGAATTGGATGTGATACTGAGCATGAACCCATTGGCCATTCATGTTGTCACAGCTTGCCTTGGATATGGGATCCCGGCATTTATCAATCTCAAAAACCACCATATGCGGCTGGAGGAAAATGCCATCATTAACGCTGAGAATGTTACTCTTCATGAAGGGGATTGGATCACGGTTTCCAGCAAACATCATTGCATATATATTGGGAAAGCAACATTTAAACCGGCAAGATTTCAAAAATATCTCGAAGGGCAAGCTCTTGAGATGGAATTGAAAGAAGAAAAAGTGTTTGTTAATATGGCCCTTGCATACCGGAGTTATCAGGAAATCCTGAATACGCTGAAGACCGAGGAAGCCATGACCTTACCCGATGTAGTAAAACTGATCCGGAATGATTATGAACATCAACCGGTGAAAGCAAGCGAATTTGTCAACGGGTGGTTTGACCTGAATGCCGAACATTATTATACTGAAATCCTGAAAAGCGGCCTTGGGTCTCATCTTGATCAGCACAAAATTTATACTCTTCTCACTACCAAACGCAAAATCCAGTTTTTTAAAAATATCATCCGGATTTGTCAGAGTAAAAAAATCAGTGGCTTTTCGGCCGGTGCATTTATGCTGGGACGGTTTTTATGCCAACCCCATCATGTAGCTTTCTGGAAAGCATTTGACACCGCTGAAATCATCTTTCTTCTGAATGAATATATCCTCTTCGAAAAATATATGCAGGTCCTTTCTGAGTTAGGCGAACGTCACCTGAGCCGGACAAGAAATAAAATATTAACCGAAGACTTGAATACCATTACCCTGGCCTTGATTGACCCTGAGATTTTTATTCCCCTGAAGCTTTGTTCAGTAAATTGGCAGGTTATTAATGATCAGATCGGGTCCAAACAGGATCATGACACACAGCATCTTATCAATCAGCTCCAAAAACCATATGGGATCCTTTTCGATTATGACCGACCCTGGTCATTTGAGCGACTGAAATCCATCTGCGACACTGAAAAAATCGAGATCCCTGATCGTGCGGCAACCTGATCAATTCTCCAGAAGGAACATCTTTATCATCTTTTCATCCACTTCAGCTGACAGGTTTTCAGCCAGATCAAGTCCATTTGCGAAAAATTTTGCCAGTTCTTCCCTGCAAATCAGGCTGGGCGCCGAAGTAATTGTTGCGCGATAGGACGAAAACCGGTATTGCGAATCTACATCTATCGCGCCATGTTTCCTGGCGTTCTGGTTGATATACCGTACCATTTCATAAAAATAGCGCTCCTTGCGGATCTCAATCCGTTTGAGTTTGAACTGGAACAGTTTCCCCTGCCTGTCGTTGTGGTTGTTATATCCCTTGGCATAGGCATTGAAAAGCAAAGCAAAGGGTTTATATACACTTCCACTGGCATCGCTTTTTATCCGGACCAGCAAATGGAGATGGTCCTTTAAAAGGCAATAAGCAAAGGTATCTGCCACCGGTACAACATGGGTACGGTACAGTCGCATGAAGAAACGGAAAGCTTCTTCGTTTTCGAACAACGGATCGCCGTTTTTAGCCCGGTTGTATATATGGTAACACTTACCGGGTTCCAATAAAAGAGTTTTCATAAGCAGTTTTTCTGCTTAATCCTGCTCCTGCTAAAAAAGTAATACGGTTGTTGAAAAATTATACCGGTTTATATACGACCCCGAAGTTTTTCTTCCCATCTATTGCAATGCGGATGGGCTTCATAAAATGAACATGGCGTATAAATTCATCTTCATAGGCTGCCGGTTGTGACGCAAGGAAAGCAACATCATAGAAGCCCTCGTTGATGAATGGGTTCACCGTGAAATAACCAACCCTGAACGAGGTCAGGTTTTGAAAGAAATGGGTACCCTGACTGGGGTCAATCCTATAATGTTCGAGTCCCGATTCAACAATGAGCCGGGCCGCGCTGATTTGCGGCCATTTAACCGGGATTCCTAACCAGGGGTCACTGGAGCCCCATCGACCGGGCCCTACCAGAATATAATTTTTCTTTTCTGAAGTAAATTTATCATTCAGCATTTCGAGACAGTGAACCATTTCCTGGCTTCTGGATGCAGTAAAAGTATCCGGTTTTATATAGATGAAATCATGAATATTCTTTATGATACCATTTCCTAAAGCATTATAAGAAATAAGCAATGTGTTTTCCGGACGGATCTCATCCTGTTTAATATTAATGGTTTCATCCCGGCCCGCGATTGGCCTGATCTGAAGAAGACTGAATACTTTGGGTTGATCATTGGGCAAGTCGAGATTGACGGCGAATTCAATTTCAACGGGTTTATTCATTTCCCGTTGACCGATTTCCAGCACTAACTGAAGGATTTGAGACAAGGGAAATGTGTTGTGACTAAGCAATTGTGAGAAAGTGATCACCCGTTTACCATCGGATAAGGTACCATCTTTTAACTGATTACTGTCATAATCAAAAGTGGATGCCACGAGTTTTAAAGCGCTATCTGTTTCAGCTTCCTTGATTTTCAGCTTCATCAGGTTTACTGTATCATCCGTGCTTGGGACAAAACTTTCAGCCCGGAGATCAAGGGCAAAAAAAGTTCTTTGGGTCTCGCTCAGGGCCAGCTCAGGGGTAGATAACTGTAAAATCTTTTTGGGGTATCTGGGCGAAAAACGGATCCCGACACCTCCATCAACGATATATTTTCCAAGTCCAAAGGCGATATTGGCAATCCCTTCTTCAGGTTTTTCAGGCGCCATGGGATAAAAATTAATAGACCGCGCAACCCCGGAGATGGCCGGATAAAACCGTTCACCATATTGTCTTCCCGTTACCTCCTGGAGAACGATCCCCATCTTTTCCTCATCAATCATATTCAGGGTGGCTGCCATATATGATTTACTGTCTTTAAAATAGGCAGAGGCATATACGCTTTTGATGGCTTCCCCTAATTTATCGATCATGACCCGGTCATTGAATTTAATATTCGGGATCATGTAAGTTGAATAGATACCGGCAAAAGGTTGATAATGCGAATCTTCTAATAAACTGGAAGAACGGATGGCAATCGGGTTGTTGATACAGGAAATAAAACGGTAAAGATCTTCATGGATCCTGAATGGCAGACGGGCCTTGACAAACCGGACCAGTATATCTTTATCGCTCCGGTCCGACAGGGCAATTTCATAAAGATTATTCTCCTCCATGAACTCGTCAAAAATATCGGTACCCAATACCACTGTCCGGGGTATTGAAATCACCACATCTTCAAACAGATCCGTCAGCCGGTTCCGTTTGATCAGGGAATCAAGAAAAGCAAGCCCCCTCGCTTTCCCACCGATTGAACCCTCACCGATCCTGGCAAACTGAAGGTATTCGTCATAACGGTCGCGGTCGAAATCAGCAATCACGCCCCTGGCTTTATTGATGCGGAATGCCGTGATGGAATCGAACAAATATCTTTTTGCCTCATCCATATCGTCAGCGAATTCGGTGACCGGAACTTCCTTGAACATTTCGGCAATCGGGAATAAAGCCCTGGCATTCAGCCATTTTGAAAAATGATTCCGTTGCATGTGATACAACAGTGAATCATCAGGGATCTCAAAAATTTTATCCTGTAACGATTTCAGGTCCACAGCACGGGTGATCTCCCTCCCATTTTTCGGATCAATGAAGATAAAATCGCCAAAAGAAAAATATTCATTGATGTAATTCCGCAACTCTATAGATAGTGTTTTGGAAAGTTTGTTCAGAAATCCGACTTTCATTTTTCGCGCTACGGTTTCATATTCCGTGTCGGTCGACTGAAACAGGATTGGCATATATTCATCTTCAGCCCTGACTTTTTCAACAAACCTGATCCCTGCTGTTTTATCGGTCTCACCATTCCGCATAAAACTGATATCGGTAATGATACCCAACAAGTTGGACTTATACTTCTGCCACATATCGACAGCTTCCTCATAGTTGGTTGCCAGGAGGATTTTTGTCCTTCCCCGCATCCTTAACATTTTCTGGTGTTCGTTTAAACCTTCTGTCATGAAGGTTTTCGATTGTTTCAGAAGGATTTTATAGATGTTTGGCAGATAACTCGAATAAAAACGGATTGAATCTTCAACCAGAAGAATAGCCTGAACCCCTTGTTTCACATCCTGTTCGATGTTCATTTTATCTTCGATCAGCTTGATGATCGCCATTAAAATATCAGCGTTCCCAAGCCAGCAGAAAACATAATCAATGGCGCTTAAATTTTTTTCGGCCAATTTAAGGTTAACCTCACGCGAAAAAGGGGTCAGGACTACAATCGGTATTTTCGGGTATTTCTGCTTTATCTTGATAGCCAGATCAAAAGTGTCGGTATTTTCTATGTTCAACATCGAAATAATCAACTCGACCCGTTTATCTTCAAGCACTTCGAAGGCTTCTTCCTCCGATGTCACCTTCAGAAACTGGGGAGGATAGCGAAGGTTCAGCGAAACATATTCCATGAAAATAGTTTCATCAATCCGGCCATCTTCCTCTAACATGAATGAATCGTAAGTGCTTGAAATCAGAAGTACCTGATAGATCCTGCGCTTCATCAGCAGATTGAACGATGTCTCAATGAAGTAATACTTCTTAGGATTTAAAGCATTCTGCTTGTTCTTCATACCTTATATTTTATCCTCCCTGTAATGCTCATTCTTTCATCAGGTCAATTTTCCCTCAGAATATCACGATCGTATTCACGTTCAAGTTTAAGTTTATGTTTGAATTCTTCATCGAACCTTTTGACGACCGCGTCACATCCATGGTTGAAGAAACGTTTATTGTTATCATCCGGCGTTTGTTCGAAATTGAATTTCCCATGATTTTTTTTCTCCGGCAGAAGGGCGATGAATTCCGCTAATATATCATAGGGATTATCATCTGACCCCAATCCAAAACTTTTAATGATCCTGCTAAGTTGCTGCAATGAATTCATGGCGATCGGCGATTTCATCACGGGTTGAAATTCCTGTATCCTTTTCTGGGTATTTGTGAAAGTACCTCCTGTTTCGATCGGAAATGACGCCGGCAGGATTACATCGGCAGTGGCTGCAGTTGGCGTTATAAAATAATCCTGGACGACCTTGAATTGAACCTTTTCCCATAATTGTCGAAAATTATCACGATCCATGGAACAACCCACGGGATCTTCCCCGAAGATAAAAAGATTTTTGATTTCACCGTTGTTTAACCGGGTATGAAGGCAACCCTCAACCATGTCAGGAACGTCAGTAAGTTTCCAATGCTCCTGGCAACGGCTGATGTATATGGGATCGGATAATGACTGACCTCCTATTCCGAAATCCGGACTGACGCCCATGTCAAAGAGACCCTGGGAATTATTCTTTTCTTTCAGGACCATAAGCCCACTGGATGTCTTCCCTGATTTTCCGGTTATCAATGCAAAATTATATAATTCCTTACCGGTATTGCCGGAGATCTCTTTTTCGGAAAAGATAATGATGGCATTCATCTGCAGGTTGCAGGATTCAGCAAAGGTTGAAATTATTTCTTCAGCCACTCCTGATTCCCTGACAAGGGAATAATAATTCATTGCCAGTAACCCTGTTCTATAAGCCTCAAAACCATTGACCCGGTCATGTAAGAAAAGACTGTTTTCCATTCCTTTGGAAACCAGATAATGGTTCACTGCTTTGATAAAATGGTAGTAGGATTTTACGATAATCTGTTCATCCACCTTATGGGTCATTGAACTTTTTCTTTTGCTGGTGATCTGGACAACCGGGATATTCTTCAGTATATGTGCCTGCTGAACCATAAAACCCACTACGGCATGATCCCGATTGATTTCAGTCCCGAAAAAATAAATTTTACCGGCTTGATTAAGCTGCTCAAACGGGACATTGAAATCATTGTTGGCGCGATATCCTTCTCCCCTTCCGAGATAATGGAAACTGCCTACATTATTGGTTTTTACAGCGCCGCGTGCCAGTTTCTGGATCAGGTATAATTCTTCATTGGAAAGCCGGGCCCCGCCGAAAAACGCATTTTCATCAGGATGGACCTTTTGAATATTTTCTTTGATCAGGGCAAAAGCTTTTTCGAATGATACAGGTTCAAATTTCCCGTTGATTTTCAGAAGAGGTTCCGTAACCCGTTTGACATCATTCAGATAAGAATAACCAAACTTCGCATACCGGCATAAATTCCCATCTTTGTTGATCAGGCCCTTTTTACCGGTAACGCCCATGATAAAATTATTTTTATGTTTCAGGGTGATGGAACATCCCACTGAACAATAATTGCAGATGGTATCAATATTACCGGTTCTGACCGGGCCGGGTTTAAAAGCCACATTTTCAGTAATAGCGCCTGTAGGGCAGGCAGAAATACACAACCCGCATGACTCACAATCTGTATCTTGCAAAGCATCACCCATACTGGGCGCCACATAGGTATCAAATCCGCGGTTGATCAGTCCCAGTGCGTCGGCGCCTGCCACCTCACGGCAAATGCGCACACAACGGGCACAAAGAATGCATTTGTTGTTGTCGATTTCAATATATGGATGCCTGAAGTCACCCTGATATTTCCTGTATTCCCCCTCAAATGTTTTTTGCTGAACCTGGTATTCCGTAGAATATTTTTGAAGATCGCAGTTAAAAAATGCGACACAGCCACATTCGAGACAACGTTGCGCTTCATGGGATGCCACCTCAGCGCTCGGATATCCCAGCTCAACCTCATTAAAATTGATCCTCTCCCGAGCTGGGAGCGTTGGCATTTCTTCTCTTGATTGAGTGGGGAAATTTCCCAGATATGACTCTTTTTCTTGCTTTTGAAAATTTTCACGCCGGCTTGTAAAGGGTTTCCGGAGCGGAACAACTGGAAGTCCCATTACATACTGGTGAGCGCTGGTGGAGGCAATCCGGGCCTGAGCAATAGCTTCAACAATGGTGGCAGGTCCCGTGACTCCGTCACCGGCAGCAAAAACAGAAGGAATCCCCGTTTGTAAAGTAACCGGATCAACATCGATATTGCCCCATTTATTGATTGTCAGTTCCCCGCCATCTGGACTGGCATTTATATCTTTAATAAAGTTTACCTCGGTTTTTTGTCCGATGGCTGCCAGGATATAATCCACCTTCAGAATGAAGTCAGATCCTTCCAGCGGGACCGGACGACGACGGCCTGATGCATCAGGTTCTCCCAACTCCATTTTAATACAGGTAACCGATTCTACATCCCCTTGGTCATTTTTATTGACTTTTTTTGGCAATGTGAGGAACAAATATTCAACGCCTTCCAGTTTTGATTCATGGATTTCGATGGGATTTGCCGGCATCTCTTTTTCAGTCCTGCGATAGATTACATAAACTTTATCGGCTTTGCAACGGATCGATGTCCGGCAACAATCCATGGCGGTATTACCCCCTCCCACCACAGCAATGGTCTTCCCCCTGAAATCATGACGTTGACCGGTGATTTCCATGTTTTTCAGAAAATCAATTCCGGAAAAAACATTCCCTGAATCATCTCCTTCGCAACCAACCCCTGTCCCTTTTTGGGAACCGATGGTAAGCAACAATGCATCATACTTGATTTTCAGATCTTTATAACTCAGGTTGTCCCCTAATTTGTGGTTATAAAAAATCCGGGCCCCAAGATCAGTAATGTTTTTCACCTCCTTATCCAGAATGTTGTTGGGAAGCCTGTATTCAGGGATTCCATAGCGAAGCCAGCCGCCTGATTTGGGCGCCGCTTCAAAAATATCTACCTGATGGCCTTCGGTTTGAAGGAAATAGCCAGCCGATAGTCCTCCAGGTCCGGCTCCGATCACGGCAATTTTTTTCCCGGTAGATGGTTTTACAACCGGAACGAATTGATTGGGCGACGCAAGATCATGATCTGCAGCGAATCGTTTCAGGTAATCAATTCCGACCGGAGCCCCTTCATCCAGCAAATTACGGCGGCACTCTGCTTCGCAGGCACGGACACAGACCCTGCCGCAGATGGCAGGCAAGGGATTGGTTTCTTTGATCAGTGCAATGGCATCGCCATATAATCCTTTGTCAATTAAAGATATATAACCCTGAACATCCACACCCGCAGGGCAGGTTTGTTTGCAGGGCCCTATACAATCAGCATAATGATTGCTCAACATAAGTTCGAGCGCCATTTTCCTGGAGTTCCGGATGCCATCACTATCTGTGATGATCTTCATCCCTTCGGTCAGTTTCGTGGAACACGAAGGCTGGTGGCCCCGCATCCCTTCCACTTCCACAACGCACAGATAGCAGGAAGTAAAAGGTTCAAGGCGGTCATCATGGCATAGGGTGGGGATGAAAATACCGTTTCGCCTGGCCAGATCAAGGATCGTTTCCCCGGGGTAACCTTTTACATTTTTACCATTCAGGATTATATTTATATTTTCTGACATCATTAAGGAAAATGGATTAAGTGATTATGTATTAGTTGATTTATCGATCAAGAAAGATGCATTAGGAAATCATGACAGCTTCGAATTTACATTTGGATAAACACATTCCGCATTTGGTACAGATTTCCTGGTTGATCCGGTGGGGTTGTTTCCGTTCGCCGGTAATGGCTTTCACGGGGCAATTCTTCAGACAGACCATACATCCGGTACATTTTTCCGGATCCACTTGATAAGTCAGCAGGGGCCTGCATACTTTGGCCGGACATTTTTTTTGGTTTATATGGGCTTCATATTCATCCCGGAAATATCGGATGGTTGTGAGTACCGGATTGGGCGCTGTTTGTCCCAGGCCGCATAAAGAGTTATCCTTGATCTGATAAGCCAACTCTTCCAGCTTTTCGATATCTCCTTCCCTGCCCAGGCCTTTGGTAATCCGGTCGAGAATTTCAAGCATTCGTTTTGTCCCCATCCTACAGAATGTGCATTTACCGCAGCTTTCTTTTCTTGTAAAGTCCAGAAAAAATTTAGCCACATCCACCATACAGGTTGTTTCATCCATCACCACCATCCCTCCTGATCCCATAATCGCTCCGGTAGCAGTGACCGAATCATAATCCACAATGGTATCTGATAAAAACTCCGGGATACACCCTCCCGAAGGACCACCCATCTGGACGGCCTTAAACTTTTTATTGTTTTTAATTCCGCCCCCCAATTTAAAAATCACATCCCGGATGGTCATTCCCATCGGGACTTCCACCAATCCTGAATGCCGGACTTTACCTGCCAATGCGAAGACTTTGGTCCCTTTGCTTTTTTCAGTACCATACCGGGCATAGGCTTCGGCCCCTTTCAGAATGATCCATGGAATATTGGCAAATGTTTCAACATTATTGATGTTAGTCGGCTTTTTCCATAATCCTGACACTGCCGGAAATGGCGGCCGCTTGCGGGGCATACCCCTTTCGCCCTCGATGGAAGCGATTAAAGCTGTTTCTTCGCCACATACAAAAGCGCCGGCTCCTTCTTTGATATAGATATCGTGGTCAAAACCTTCTATCCCGAAAATGTTTTTTCCAAGATAGCCCCGTTCATGAGCCTGCTCAAGAGCAATATTAAGCCGTTTGATGGCCAGGGGATATTCGGCACGACAATAAATAACCCCGTGGGTAGCCCCGATGGCATAAGCAGCAATGATCATCCCTTCGAGTACGGAATGGGGATCCCCTTCTAGCACTGACCGGTCCATGAATGCACCGGGATCTCCCTCGTCGGCATTACAGATCACATACTTGTCGTCCGATTTGTTGGACCGGGCAAATTTCCATTTCTTTCCTGTAGGGAAACCTCCGCCCCCACGACCCCTAAGACCTGATTTTAAGACAGTATCTATCACTTCTTCCTGACTGATTTTTTCAGCTACAATTTTTTTGATAGCTTTATAACCATGCCGGTTTTCATATTCTTCGATGGATTCCGGATCGATGTGCCCACAGTTACGCAGGACAATTTTTACCTGTGCACCAATAAAATCATTTTCAGGGGCATCAAAAAGATTGGTATAAACTACGTAATCTTTAATAGGCTCATGCCGGTTGATATGCTTTTCAATAACTTCAGCAGCGCGGTCAGTATCCACCTCTCCATACAGGTAGGTCCCGGTATCATCGGTAATTTCAACCAATGGTTCCCTGTAACACATCCCGACACAGCTGGTCTTACGAAGAATAAAGTTCAATTTTCCAGCCGTTTTCAAGGCTGATATTTTTTCATAGGTGTTTTTTGCTCCCGCAGCTATCCCACAGCTGCCAAGACCAACCGTAACAGTAGTGCCCATAGTCAATTATTTTCCGCCAGTTTGATGTTTTTAACGATTTTCACCGCTTCGTTTCCGGTTAGTTTTCCATAGGTCTGGTCGCCGACCATCATGACCGGCGCCAGAGAGCAACATCCCAGACAGGCAACCGATTCAAGAGTAAAAAAACGATCCTCGGTTGTTTCACCATCTTTGATTTTCAGCGCTTCTTCCAATGATTCGCTGATCTCCCTTGCTTGTTGGACATGGCAGGCAGTGCCATGACAAACTTTGATGATCATTTTTCCCACCGGATGGAGCCTGAACTGGGCGTAAAAGGTAACAACCCCGAACATATTGCTCAGCGGGATTCCCGTTTCGTACGAAACTTTTTCAAACGCCGCCCTGGGTATATAACCGTATATTTCCTGAGTCCCCTGTAAAAGCGGGATCAGGCTGCCTTTTTTCCCTTTCTGAGAAGCAATCAAAGGATCAAGTAAAGAGAGATCAGGCTCATCCACCAGGTTAGGCTTTTTTCCCGATTGAATTCTGGTAATTCGCATAAAGAAATATTATTAGACATTTTGTGTTTTTTATCATTTTTACTTCACCTCAATTCCCAACGCTTTTTCAATTGTCAATGGTCAATGGTCAATGGTCAATGGTCAATGGTCAATGGCTATTTATTCCTTGTCATTATTCCAAGTTATCACCGAAATCCTCTTCTTTCCATCCATCCGGATGGTCAGCGGTTTGCTGAAATGAGCAATATCGAAAAAGTTGGTCTTACGAATGTTCTCCTGTTCTCTCAGAATATTGTACCGTATAAAGCTATCTGAAAATTCAGGTTGAACAGAGAAATATCCGACATTCATGGAAGTAACGTTATGGAAGAAATGGGAGCCGGAGGAAGCATCCAGGGGAAAGCCCTCAAGGCTCGTTTCAACGATAACCCTGGCGTGGCTGATCTGAGGCCAGGCAACAGGGATCCCAATCCAGCGGTCCCTCGTCCCCCATCTTCCGGGGCCTATCAGGATATAGCTTTTCCCTTCTTTTCCCATTTCCGTGTTGATCTTATCTATTTCGTCTGCCATTTCTATCGTTTTGGACTTATCGAACCGATCCGGATCGACAAAAACCACATCATGAATATTTTCGATTAATCCATTGCCCATTTCCTTTTCGGAATATAACAGGACCGTTTCTTTATCAATCATATCCAAATCGATCTGAAAATCGCTGACATTCCCAATGAGGGGCTTGATCTGAAGGAGATAAAAGGACGCTTTATAGTCTTCATCTTTATTCAGGTCAATGGCGAATTCGATTTCAACCGGTGATCCCAGGGCTTCTTTAACAACATCAAGCACTACTTCGATGGTTTTTGCCATCGGTATATAATTGTATTTCAGGATGTCGGCAAAATTGACGACCCGTGGGCCGGCATCCCGCAACCCGGCTGAGATCCGGTCGTTCTCAACAGAATAAACAGATGCGCAATGCTTCAAGGCGCCATGCATCTCGGCATCATAAATATCCAGTTTCCGTAAACCTGCATCCTCACCTTCCAACAAATTGACCTCTTGTTTTTTCAGATCCACTGCATAAAAATAAACCTGCGATCCTTTATACTGGTCCTTTGGCGAGTTGATCTCGAGGTTTGGATAGAGCGGTGAAAAGCGGAAGGCTTTCTCCCCTTCTACCACATAACGGCCCAGTCCAAGTGCGGCCACGGCAAAACCCTCTTCGGGCTTCATGTGTGCAAACGGATAGTAGTTATATGATTGTGCTACCCCACTGATGTGTGGATAAAAAACATCATCGAATTGATTACCAACCACTTCCTGGATAACAACGGCCATCTTTTCCTGTTCGATGTGGTAATTCACCGCTTCAATATAACCCTTGGCGATGGGAGAGTAAACCGAGGCATAGACGAGCTTGATGGCATCCATTAACTGATCCAACCTTACTTTCGGATCAGGATGGATATTGGGGATCAGGTAGGTCTCGAAAATCCCGGCAAAGGGTTGGTTCAGGGAATCTTCAAAAAGTCCGGAGGAGCGGATTGCCAACGGTTTATTGATGTTCTTGATAATCAGTTTAAGCTTTTTAATCAGGGTTTCAGTCAGCCGGCCTTCGAGAAACCATTTTTTAATCTGGTCATAATCATTCTCCAGGACTGCTTTCTCCCTTAATTTGTTCCGGTCTAAAAAATATTCAAATTCATCTGTCCCCACGATGGAAGTCTTGGGGGTCCGGATTTTAATATTGGGCACATGTTGCGAAAAATCGTAGTTATAAATCAGGGTATTGATGAAGGCAAGTCCCCTTCCTTTTCCACCTAACGCTCCTTCGGTAAGGGCCAGGATGTTGCGTTCGTCGGCAATGGCCGATTCTTCAAAAGGGATTACTTTTCCGGTATTTTGTTCATTCCGGAAATGCTGGATCACGTTTATAAGGTGTTCACGCAGTGAATCGGGATCTTTGAAATCAGTTACTTTTGACGGGTTCAGGATCTTGGCCACCTGGATCTCACCGCGGGCCATCAGCCAGAGTGAAAAATGGTCTTTACGGGCATGATACAACAAAGATTCTTCGGGAATGGTCTTTAATAAATCCTCAAACTCCTTGAGCGATCGCGCTACAGCAATCTGGCTGCCCTCCTTGTCGCGGTAAATAAAACTCCCGAAACCCAGGTAATGAGTGATAAAACTTTTAAAATCAAGCAAAAGGGTTTCTGAATTCTTATTGATGAAAGAGGCCTTTAATTCATAAGCTTTCTGAATATTCCCCTCATCCGACGACTGAAGAATAATAGGAAGATCCCGGATCTCTTTCCTGGTCTGCCTAACCAGGCTGAAACCTGCTGTATTGTTAAGTTTCCCGTCCTTCCTGAATTTCACATCCGAGATCAGGCAAAGAATAAAGTCTTTATATTTATTAAAAATATACATTGCTTCTTCGTAAGTTGAAGCCAATAATATTTTCGAACGCGCTTTTAGCCGGAGAATGCGGTACAGCTCATCGGTAGTAACATCCTCAATGATGTTCTTGGTTTGTTCCAAAACGATATTGTACAACATCGGCAGGTAAAGGGAATAATATTTGGGTGAATCCTCTACAAGCAGGATCACACGGGTCATCCCCATATTGGTATCATTTTCCACATTGATCTTATCCTCCAGATAATTGATCATTGCAAAAAATATTTTCGAATCGCCATTCCAGACAAACACACGGTCAATCCAGGTCAGCTTTTCCTGTTCCTCCTCATAAAGGGCGATATCGGTGTTGCTGTTCAGCAAAAGAAATACCGGTATATATTGGTATTTATCCTTCACCAGCCTGCTCAACTCAATTGGAAACTGTTTATCCGTACCGATCATGATGATGATGAGATCGTAGTGTTTCGCGTTGAGCTGCTCCATCACTTCTTCGCTGGTGGAGACCCCAGTAATTCGCGGCATGGTACTCAGACTGAGAGAATAGAACTCACCCAAAACATGTTCTGAGAAACGGCCTTCCTTTTCGATGCTGTAGGCATCGTATAAATTGGCAACCAGCAAAATCTCCTTTACCTTAAAAGGCATAAGGTCATGATAAACATCACGGTTGAAGTTTGAACGGTTAAGGAAGGTCTGTAGAAGCTGTCTGCTGTATTTTACCGGCGTTGAACCATCTGGAACCGGCCCTGGGATCTCTTTAGAACTGTGTTTTCGCAAGATGGCTTTCCCTTTGACCGAATTAAGATGTCCGGCGATAAGATTGGCCAGGTTGATGATCAGATGGCGTTCTTCTTCCAGAAAAGGCCCTTCGAATTGAGCAGGAAAAGCTTTCAGATAACAGATCTCAATAAACCCGGACAAGTTATCAATGGTTTCGAAGGATTGTTTTTGTGACCATTCGGTTTCCACGAAACCGGGACTTTTCAGTTCCAGGTTCCCATATTTGATGAAGCATACGGTGTACTCGGGATATTGCCAGGCAGTCGGCAGGATCAGGCAGATCTGGTGCAGCGCTTCCTCATTGGGCCTTCCGGCCCTTAAAATAGCCGTAGTCTGGTTTATGGCGCTGAGCTCTTTCAGCCTTTCACGGGTAATATAACGCCCCTCCCGGCCCTTGATACCGTTAAGATAACCTTCTATCAAGCTGGCCAGGGTGATAATCAGGTTGCGTTCCTCATTCAGAAACGGGCCTTCCCCGGCAGGGGAAAATTCTTTCAGATAAAAGATTTCGATGGAACCTGTAAGGTTATCGATCGTTTCAAAGTTTTGTTCCAACCTCCATTGCGTCTCAAAAAATCCCTGACTTGTAAATTCCATCTCTTCAAAACGAATCCTGACAACGGTATGTTCAGGATACTGCCAGGCTTTCGGAAGGATCTGGCAAATTTCGTTCAGGGTTTCAGAAACGGGCTTGTTGGCTTTAATAATGGTGGTTGTGTCATTTATGGCAGCCAATTCCTTGAGACGCTCCTGGTTATCATAAACCAGTTTTTCAAGGTTAACTGAATCCGGGGAAGGGGTTCCAGGGGGCGGGTATTCGTTGTTGGTTAACATGGGCCAAAGGGGGATGAAAATGCCAAAATTATAATAATTCCATTCACATAAAAAAATAATAACGGTCACTTTTATAAAGTTCAGTATAATTCGTAGTACATCCTACGTAGGGCACGTATTTTTTCTAAGTAATTTTCTTATCTTATTGAATAATAATTAATTATGTGAAATATTTTTTTGTTTTTTTAGTTTGTCAGAATAAAATTTATTTAATATTGTAGAAATTCTTTTCTGGAGTCCAGATAACAATAACCCTTAAAACATATCCCTATGAACGACCAATTAAAAAAATCATTAGATGAGTTTATGGCAAAGATCATTGCCAAGAATCCCGGTGAAAAAGAATTTCATCAGGCAGTAATGGAAGTTGCTGAATCGTTGATCCCATTCATCGAAGAAAATCCGAAATACAAACAGGCTAAGATCCTGGAAAGAATGGCTGAACCTGAACGGATTATCATCTTCCGCGTTCCCTGGATGAATGACAAAGGAGAAATCCAGATCAACCGTGGTTTCCGTATTGAAATGAACAGCGCCATTGGCCCCTATAAAGGCGGATTGCGGTTTCACCCGACGGTAAACCTTGGTATTCTAAAGTTCCTTGCTTTTGAGCAGGTATTAAAGAACAGCCTTACCACACTGCCCATGGGCGGGGGTAAAGGCGGTAGCGATTTCGATCCCAAAGGAAAGAGCGACAATGAAGTAATGGCCTTCTGCCAGAGTTTTATGACGGAACTTCAACGTCATATCGGGCCTGATACCGATGTTCCTGCAGGTGATATCGGGGTCGGCGGACGGGAGATTGGCTTTCTGTTCGGACAATATAAACGTCTCCGTAATGAATTTACAGGAGTTTTGACTGGTAAAGGTTTAGAATGGGGAGGGAGTTTGATCCGTCCCGAAGCTACTGGTTATGGTCAGGTTTATTTTGCTGAAGAGATGCTTAAAACCCGCGGGCTGGATTTCAAGGGCAAAACAGTCCTGATATCCGGTTCGGGCAATGTTGCCCAGTATGCCACCCAAAAAGCAACCCAACTTGGCGGAAAAGTGGTGACCCTCTCCGACAGCGAAGGATACATCTATGATCCAAAAGGGATCGATGCCGACAAGCTGGCATTTGTCATGCATCTGAAGAATGTGAAACGGGGCCGTATCAAAGAATACTGTGATAAATATGCAGAAGCAAAATTCATTTCCGGTAAAAGGCCCTGGGAAGTTAAATGTGATATTGCACTGCCCAGCGCAACGCAAAATGAAATCGAAGGAAATGATGCGCGCGCTCTGATGGCCAATGGCTGTATGTGCGTTTGTGAAGGGGCCAATATGCCTTCAACACCCGAAGCCATCGAAATTTTCCTTTCGAAAAAAATCCTTTATGGCCCAGGTAAAGCAGCTAATGCAGGCGGTGTGGCCACTTCCGGACTGGAGATGTCACAAAACTCAATGCGCCTTTCCTGGTCGCGGGAAGAGGTTGACCAACGGTTGCATACCATTATGGTCAACATCCATAAAAATTGTGTCAAATGGGGCACCGAACCCGATGGCCACATCAATTATGTAAAAGGCGCCAACATCGGGGGATTTGTAAAAGTAGCCGATGCCATGATGGCCCAGGGACTTGTTTAATCATCCGTTCTGTTCATTTTAATTCAGGCGGGAATCCGGGGGACCGGGTTCCCGTTTTTCTTTCTGCCTAAACAGGAAAGGAAAAAGAGGTAGCCACCATATACAACCGAAGTCACCAACATGATAACGGAAGAGGCAACGATACCATAACGCGGAACCAGAAACAAGTTCAGTAATATGTTCATCAGGGCACAGGCAGCAATTGCTATCAGCCAGAAACCAGGCCGGAACATCAGCTCCAGGAAACGTTGCAGCAGCAAGGCTGTTTGCCATATAAACGAAGCCAATACAAGCGGCAGGTAAATCATCCAGAAATCCATGGCGGGAATCTGCAACCAGTCTGCAAACAGCATCGATTTAATAACCATGAATACAATAAAAACAAGGATGTAAACCAGTAACTGGAAACTGATTGCTTCCTTTACCGATGCCCATGCATCTTCCTTCCGGTGTGCATGCCATAGATCAACGATCTTTGACTGATAGGAAATATAGATTGGTAAACCGGCAAAAACCACCACTTTGCTGATAAGATCCTTAATCGCTGAATAACTTCCTGCATCCATGTATCCAAAATATTCTTTCAGGATAAACCGGTCGGCTGCCATGATCACATGAGAAAAAAGCAGGAAAAGGGCCAGCCCATATCCAAAATTAAAAACTTTACCCGAAAAGCGGGAGTCCCAGTAAAAATGCCCTCTGTTAATTTTCCCGATCCCCTTAGCATGGATGATCAGGCGTAGGATCAATACACCGGTTAAACCGATGACCAATGCAAGAAACATCAAAGTTGCGCTCTTCCATCCATAAAGGAATAAACCTGTCAGGAGAACAATCAGGGCAAGCAACTGGTCTGATCCTTCAAGAATAGCCGCCCGGGTCGAATAATGATAGACCTGTAAGACTGCCATGTGGAAGAGGTAAAAATGGGTAAGGAATGCAAAAAAGGCGACCAGAATTAACTCAAGAAACGGGAGATGAAAATAAAATATTCCGGTTAAAACAACGATCAGGGTTGAAGTCAGGGCGCTGAACCAGGTCAGGTCATAAAACCGGGTCATCGCGATTTGGGTTTCACGCGATGCATGGCCCAAAAACCGTAAAATACTGACCTGGATCCAATGGAATGATAACGTGACAGCGATCAGGGCTGTATAAAGCAACAACGAATATCTTCCATACTCAACCGGCCCCAGGTAACGGATTGCAAGGATTATCACGGCCAGATTGACTGCGGCCGGGATAAATCGTCCCCCAAGATATATGATTACCTCTCTTTTCATGAATTCATTTTAATAGCTCAAACCGTCACAGGGAATATCGCTACATCGTTTATTACATTTTAAGGAGGATTTGAAAGAAGATATATTGGAAAAACTACCGCTGGGCAAAAATCAGGGTTTATCGTTTATTATCCGTCTTTTCTTTCAGGAAAAAAGTTTTTAGCCGTAATACTTTATCAAAAGTAAAATACTGAATTAAAGTAAAATCCTGACCCTCATTGACCAACGCGTAAAGCCGGTCAAGATCATAAGGAAGAGGATTGCCCAGTGGATCGGTTTGGCCTTCCGGCCCCTGTTTATGCCATGTCCGGATGCTTTTTTTTGTTCCCAGGTTATCGGTCAGGGTAATAATAATGAAGGGTGGGGAAGAGAGGATAGAGTCTTTGCGCAAATGGTCCATATCATTGATCAGGGTCTCGAAATTCAGGTTCCTGAATCCCGATAAAAAGTTCAGGGCTTTCAGGGTATCATAATCCGGGATTATTTTATTGTCAATCAGGGAGATCAGTGTAAAATAATTCTTCCCGTTATTTTTCAGTTCGAAGGATTGATCCGGGGCTGATGGGATCTCAACCCGTACCGAAGCGATTTCGGGAATTTGCTTTTTAAACACCGTATAATCACGCCAGTACTTTTCAATCGGACTGTAACGAGGTGAAACGAAACCACGGAATCCCGGGATATAGGTGATAAAGGCACGGGATGAATTTTCCATCAACATAAAGCTTCCAAGGTTATTTTGTGTGGCTCCCCCGACATAATATACTTTTGTTCTTTTTTCATGGGGGAACAAACGGATGCATCCCCATAAATCAACGCGATAAACCCTCTGGTAAATTTCAACTTTCACCGCGTTGGCCGACATCTCCCGGATAATATTATCCTGGGCTGCATTGGCGACAGGCTGGTTCACAGCCAACTCCAGCATTGTCTTCAGCAGCATTTCGACCGTCAGCTTTTGGGCTTGATATTTGTCATTTAATTTCCATTTACCAGGGGCTTCTTTAAAGAGTTTGACCGTGTTATTATTCTTATCGGATAAAAAAATCTTCGTCACATTCGAACTGTCATTGATTGCGAAATCACTCAGCTCACGTTTAAATGTGGAAGTGGATTGGGTTAACCACAATAACAAAGTAATCAAAGCGAGCAGAATGACAACATAAAAGATAATCCTATTCTTTTTCATGATACTTATGGGGTAGTGGGTGTGTAAATCTGGCTTTCCGGATCCGGTATCTGGCTATACCAAAACCAAGGATCAGCAAGACAGGGAAAACGACATTCAGCAATTGCCAGAACAAGCGCTGTTGCATGACAATATTGCCATCGAGCATGCGTAATTTCAGCTCCCTTGATCGTACTGAAATCAGGCCGGAATCATCACAAAGGAAATTAATCGCGTTCAATACCAGGTCCCTGTTCCCAAAAGTCTGCCGTGAATACTGATCAAATCCGAGCGGCAACGGGTATCCCTCTTTCTGGGAAAAATCATTTTTTGCTATATCGCCATCAGCGATCACAATCATTTTTGTTTTCTTGCTCTTTGCCCTGAAATCCAATACCGGGTTGTAAGAAAGTTCCGGCGGAATCCGATACAGAAAAGCCGAAGTAAAAACGCCTTCCAGCAAAACGGCTACTGTTTGTGGCCCCTGATTGAACCTACGCTCATCCGGCTGTTCTTTGAGAATTTCCAGATCGATCAGGGCCGGTGCGTTGACCGTGCGGGAATAGGGCGAAGTAGTTAATAAAAACGTCTTCCTGATACCGGGAGCGGCAACAGTATCAAGGCTGCTGATAAATTCGGCCTTTACGGCATTCAGTCCATTGACAATAGGATGGTTCAAGGTGGGGACCAAAATCGGGAAAAAATACCATTTGAAAAAGTCAAATTGTGGTTGATTGCCAATTTGACCTGTTTTTACTGGAATCTGAAGGGCATTCATATCCTGGATAAGGTTTAGGTTCAACCTTACTCCATAGTTGAAGAGCATATCTTCAAGATTGATATCATTCGGGATCCCGATGGTCGTATTGTATTTCTGTAAACTATCCATGGAAGCGAAAACCGGATCTATGAGCCAAAGCGCTTTACCGCCACGCATAATGAACTGGTCGATAAGGAATTTATCTTTTTCATCGAATGGTTTAACCGGCTTGGCAATAATGATCGCCCGGTATTTGTTCAGAAGGACTTCGTGCGTTGAATCAGATTTTATCCTGATAGCCAGGCTGTTGATCTTGTGGTTGATCGTAATCCTGTCGACAGAATAGAATGCTGAAAGCGCATTTTGAAGGTCAATGGTATGCAATTGGTCCAGCTCACCATGTCCTTCAACGATGGCCACGCGCGGTTTTATATCAGTTGTCAGCGTTTTTATCGCACTTGCCAGGTTATATTCCAACGCCTGAATGGATGTATTAAGGACCCTGTTTGGATCCTCCTGTAATTGTGCCATGAGAAGCTGGACCGGCAATTCCCGCCCTTTGTACGAAACAATGGCTCCCGGGAAAATGATCATTTGCGATGACTCGCCTTTTTTAGTTATCCTGAGATCAGTAGGCTGCAATCCCCTTTCAACCAGCAACCGATAGGCATCATTCCTGTCTTTCGCATTGGGATTTTCAGAAGGATTGACAAATTCGTATTGGATATTATCGCTGTAAGCCCTGAATTCGTCCAACATCTCTTTGGTTTCATTTGATAAACGCTGAAATCCGGGCGGAAGGTCGCCAAATAGAAAAACCTTGAAAAAAACAACGTCATCCAACTTTTTCAATACTTTTTTGGTAGCCGGAGATATCGAATAGCGCTTTTCAGAAGTCAGGTCAATCCGCGTAAACAGGAAAGAAGCTATGATGTTGACCAGGATAATGATCGCCATTCCCAGTATAAGCTGTAAAACATTGGAACGTTTAATATTTTTTCTTATATTATTCACCATCTCACCAATTCACTATATTTTCGTTACCTTGGGATTTACCACTTCCTGCTTTCCAACGATAATTTCGTAAGTAATATAAATAATCCTGTCACACTGATAAAGTAAATTACATCACGGGTATCGATCACCCCACGGCTCATGGATGAATAGTGTGCATTCAGCCCCAATGATTCAACGATCAGCCCGGCTTTACCTGATAGGATAAAGGTATAAATGAACTCAAATCCCATATAAACAAAAAAGCTGATAAAGACCGCTAAAATGAATGAAACGATCTGATTGTCAGTAAGAGAGGATGCAAAAACACCAATAGATACAAAACAGGCCCCAAGAAAAATAAGGCCGATGTATGATCCCCAGATAGAGCCTGAATCAAGATTACCCTGGGGAAGTCCAAGTTTATAGACCGAGAAGTAATAAACCAAGGTGGGGACCAACGAAAAAATGACCAGAATGACCCCGGCAAGAAATTTGGCCATGATGACCCGGATATCGGTAAGGGGTTGAGTCATTAACAATTCAAGGGTACCGCTTTTCTTTTCATCGGCAAATGAACGCATGGTGATGGAAGGGATCAGGAAAAGGAAAATAAAAGGAGCCAGGATGAACAATCCATCCAGATTGGCAAAACCATTATCCAGGATATTGAATTCCAACGGGAAAACCCATAAAAATAAACCAATCATAACCAAAAATACGATCATGACGATATATCCTATCAGGGAGTTTAAAAAACCCTGGACCTCTTTCTTAAAAAGCGTGAACATACACGGTTCTTTGAGCGTGCAAAATTAACAATTTTCACGGATGAAAGTATACGAGAGGTTTAGTTTTAAGGAATCCGTCTTGAAATGTAAGCAGAATAATCGTACTGAAGCGGTTTATATTTCTCTTTCAACAGCGGGGAAGAGATCAGAAAATCAGCCGTGGACCGGTTACATGCCGACGGGATGTTATATAGGACCGTGATCCGGAGCAGGGCTTTAACATCCACATCGTGGGGCTGGGGCTGCATCGGATCCCAGAAAAAGATCAATATATCGATATTCCCTTCGGAGATCAAAGCGCCTAATTGCTGATCGCCTCCCAGCGGTCCCGATTTCAGTTTGGTAATGGGCATCATGATGGATTCTTCGGGCTCCAGCTTGTTCAGGATGGTCCCTTCGACCAGTTTCCCGGTGGTTCCTGTACAGATCAATTGATGGCCTAACAGGGTTTTATAATTAAACTCCACCCATTCCACGAGATCCTTTTTACAATAATCATGTGCCACGAGGGCAATCCTTTTTGACTCTTCCACTTTAATTAAATTAAGAATTGAGCTGATCCAGAAACGTCAAATCTCTACTTTTACCAAGGAAATGCAAAGACACAAATATTTCATATTCAATCATATAAGTAATAACGCCTTGGTCAATGATCCTTCTAAATCAATTCCACCGTTACCAGCTGATCCATTTTCAGTCCTAACAAGCTGCTTGCTTCACCTTCGCGAATGGCAATTTCCACATAACCGCTGGTAGAGAAAAGCGCTAACATTTCGCCCTGGTTCACATCCTTGTAAGATTTACTGATCTCGGTAATCCGGTAAGATGGGGACCGGAAAGTAATGATAAATCTCCGGCCTTTTGTCGCTGAAAGGAATAGTTTCTCAGTAATATTGACAAAAACGTTTTCATAATTATCAATATAGATCACCTTACCCTTGATCAGGTCATCCTGGATCACGGGCTGGAAGGCCATCTTCTGTAAGATATTATCCTTGGGATGCCCCAGTTCACTGATGGGCTTACCGGCAGCAATGTGGCATGCTACCTTGGCAAACACATCACGGGCAGGAAAAGTGAAATAATCCGAATCCTGAATTACATCGATTTCAATGATCTGTTCAGGCTTTTCATCGAATAACAGTGAAAAAATCCCATTGTCGGCGCTGATAAAATAGTGATCGTGGTGCCTGACCAGTGTATGAGGTGTTTCAATGGCCGCTTCACCATTAATAGCTATGATATGAATAGAACCGGCAGGAAAGTTATGATAGAAATTACGTATGATAAAAGCAGCCTGACTAAGATCAAAAGCCGGAACCTGATGCGTGATATCCACGATTTGTACATCAGGTAATAGGCGCAGGATAGCCCCTTTGACCGCTCCTGCATAGTAATCCTTTAATCCCCAGTCGCTTGTGAGGGTAATAATTGCCATGAATTATTCGTACTTTTGCTATTCAAAAGTACATAATAATCCAATTATACACACATTGCAGGTAAAAACGAATTACAGTTCTGCTCCAGGGTATATCAGACAGACCGATCATGAATGAAAAAACAATCCACATCGAATCTTTCCACCCGCTGGATATTTTCGGGGCCAACGACCAGAACCTGGAAGTGATCCGCGATTTTTTCCCAAAACTAAAAATTGTTTCCCGCGATAACTATATCAAAGCATTTGGCGATGATGCCGACTTGCTTGATTTTGAATCGCGGTTTTCCTGTCTTTTGCTTCATTTCGAAAAGTTCGGACGATTGACCAAAATGGATATAACCCATTTGTTAGATACCCGTCAAAATGGGATGGGGACGGAATCGGAATCCATTTCTGATGTGCTGGTCCATGGCAGGAATGGGATGTTGATCCGGGCACGGACTACCAATCAGCAAAAGCTGGTGGAATGCAGCTTGAAAAATGATCTGGTATTTGCCATCGGGCCTGCGGGGACAGGAAAGACCTATACTGCTGTTGCATTGGCGGTCCGCGCCCTTAAAAACAAAGAGGTACAGCGGATCATCCTGACGCGTCCTGCCGTTGAAGCCGGAGAAAACCTGGGTTTTCTGCCGGGTGATCTGAAAGAAAAACTTGATCCCTACCTGCAACCACTCTATGATGCGTTAGGGGACATGCTTCCGACGCAAAAATTATTACAATATCTCGAAGACCGCGTTATTGAAATAGCCCCTCTTGCCTTTATGCGTGGCAGAACCCTGAACAACGCTTTTGTCATTTTAGACGAAGCCCAGAATACCACTCCGGCCCAGCTTAAAATGTTCCTGACCCGGATGGGCTCTTTATCCAAATTCATTGTCACTGGCGACATTACCCAGGTTGACCTTCCCAAAAACCAGATGAGCGGCCTGATCCAGGCACAAACCATCCTGAAAGACATATCAGGTCTCGAATTCATTTATCTTGATAATTCCGACATCATCCGTCATAAACTGGTGAGCAGGATTATCAATGCATACGCGAAAGAAAAATAGCAATGCCATCGTTTGACCATTTTTATGTAATCTAGGGAAAAACCTTGCTTTGGGCCTTTTTTATTCGTATTATTGTTACGCTATCGTCCCTTTCTAATTGTTATGGTGCAGTAAATTATAATATCAGCCTGACATGATTTGGGGCCAATAATTAGCTTGGTTTGTATTGTAATAATACTGACGATTACAGCATCAGAAAAATTATAGTATTCATTTAAACCTACGGATTATGAAAAAAGTTACTTTTTTCTTCCTAGTGATGGCGCTATGGACTGTATCAGGTAATATAATGGCTCAAGACAGGGGCATAGACCCAAAATACATTACTGACAGGTTCATTGATTCAACCGGCAGGGTGGTGATTGAAATAAATGTTCCGGGAAAACCACCCGATGATTTCAGGATGCCTGAAGCCATTCCAACCAAAGCGGCTGTTTTGCTTAATAATGTTCCCGCTTTTGACTGGTCTTTCGGATGTTCTGCTACCTCCGCGGCCATGCAGGCTGGTTATTACGACCGGACCGGCTATTATAACATGTATGCAGGACCAACGCATGGTGGGCTGATGCCCATGGACAATAGTACCTGGGGCTCCGTCGTCATCAGCGGAGAAACCAGGAAACAATGCCCACTGAGCGCTACCCGCAATACGATAGATGGTCGCACTATCCGGGGACATGTTGATGATTACTGGATCAAATATGGAAATGGCTCGCCAGATCCATACATTACCAACGGATGGACGCAGCATACCTGGGGTGAATGTACCGGAGATTACATGGGGACCAACCAATCCGCCCTCGGCAATTCTGATGGAAATACCACCTTTTATTATTATGAAAATGGTGCGGTATGCTGCAATTACTCAGCGCCGGCCGGGCATAAAGATGGGTGCAAAGGGCTGCGGGAGTTCTATGAATCCCGGGGCTACACTGTCCTGTCCAACTGCACCCAGCAGATCTATGGTTTTGGTGGGGCCACACAGGGATTCACCTTTGCGCAGTATAAAGCTGAAATTGACGCGGGGAGGCCGGTTTTGATCCAGGTTGAAGGCCATACCATGCTGGGATATGGATACGACAACACGGGCAGTCTCGTATATCTTCATGACACCTGGGACTATCTCAGCCACACCATGACCTGGGGAGGATCTTATAGCGGAATGCAGCATTGGGGGGTCACTACCATCCAGCTCCAGGCTGTTACCCCAAACCCATGCAGCAACATCCTTTCCTTGGGGGATGGCGGCTCAGCAAATGCATCGACATACTGGGGAGGGGGTCAGGGTGTATGGTTCACCACGACCAATAATCCCTGCAACTTCACAACCCCCGGAATTGAACAGATTTACAGTTTTGTTGCTCCTGTCACCGGGACATACAGCATTGGAGTTACCACCGCAACTGGTTACGTTGACTATCTGTGGAAGGCCTCATCCTGTTCCTCCTCAGGTTGGAATTGTATCGATGATATTCATGCGCCAGGAGTTTATGGCTCCATGTATTGGACTGCAGGGACTACTTATTACCTGTTGCTGGACGATGAGGATAGTGATGAAGGCGCCCACACCTTTTACGTATTTCTGAACCCCTGTTCAAATATCTCTTCCATCGGAGGGACCGGGGCTGGTAATTCGCAAACTTATGACGGAGGTGGTCATGGGGCCTGGTTCACCTATTCCAACACCCCCTGTGGATATCCATGTCCGGGAAGGGAAAAAATATATAGCTTCACTCCCGCTTCAACCGGTATTTATAATGTGGTTGTTACCTCTTCAAGCAGTTGGGTTGATTATCTGTGGACATCATCTGCTTGTTCTTCCACCGGGTGGATCTGTATTGATAATGTTTATAGCCCCGGAACGTATGGTTCCATATCCATGACAGCAGGAACGACCTATTATATCCTGCTGGATGATGAAGACATCTTAGCCGGTTCCCATACTTTTTATCTTAACCTTTCTACTTTGCCCATCACATGGACCGGTTCGGTGAGCCATGATTGGTATGATCCGGCAAACTGGAGCAGCGGATTTGTCCCGAATTCCACTACTAATGTGACCATCAATACAGGCTACGTCAATTATCCGATTATCTCATCAGGCGCTGCCGACTGCAATAACCTTACATTAGGCAATAGCGCCCAACTGAAAATCGGAGCAGGACAACTGACTGTCAGCGGGAATATGGATATTTTTGGGGACCTGATCATGGACAATGCTTCAGGAGTGTTGGCCGTGTATGAAGATATCTTATGGGAAAGCGGATCGGCAGCAACAATATCAGCAAGCGTTGTTATTTGGATCTATGGCAACTGGGAGTTCAGGAGCGGGGCCAATATTCAGATGGAAAATGGATATGTGGATTTTGCCGGGAGTAAAAATTCTTACATCCGTACCTATTCACCTGATTGTGCCTTTAACAACGTTGGATCCTATAAATCTATCGGATTTGAGTTAGGGTTGAGCGCTTTGTCAAATTATGATCTTACTATCAACGGTTATCTTGGAATCCAACCCAATGCCTCTTTTGGTGGATATTCCAACCATTCATTAATCCTTCGTGGATTTTTCTATAACAACAATCATTTTAAATTTGATTACGGGACCCTGGTGCTTGATGGATCATCTCAATTTATTAAACCCAATACGGGCGATTATATAAACAATTTAACGATCAGTTCTTCCGGAGCAACAAGTATTGATAACACCTTTTCAACCACGCTGACAGTGAATGGTAATCTTGTCATTGAGAGTGGAATTTTTAATCCGTTGAATAATACTGTTTCTGTTGGAGGTGATTGGAATAATTTAGTAGGACCTTCCGGATTTGTTGAAGGAACCGGGAAAGTGATTTTCAATGGTGGAAACTATCATCAATACTGCTCCAGTGAAACTTTTAATATCCTTGAAGTCAATAAGGCATCGGGCGGCGCTTTCAGGATGGACGGAACGGATGTGACCTGCAATGCCTATGATTGGACTGCCGGCGCAGTGGATGTCCTCTCCGGTTCATTTACCGCCAATGACCTTCTGGACAACGGAATCTACGGGGCCTTTTACAACAATGAAGGCGGAACTATTAACCTTACAAATTCAGGCGACATTCAATGGGTCGACCTGAACGGAGAAATACACCTATATGGAGGTACCATGAATGTTTATGGTAATCTAAGCGACTGGACTTACCAAAATGATGCATTAATTGAGATGACCGCAGGCATTCTTGACTTTCATACTTGTGGAATTCACCTTTACAACGGGGGACATATTCTGACCGAAATGATTTCGGGTGGGACCATTCGCGCTGCTTATGGTTTCAACGGTGAAATAGGGGATTTTACCCCAACGGCGGGGACTTTTGAATTCTATGGGCCATCGGATGTTACTTTATCCCAATCAAACGGTTGTACTTTGTTCAATGTCATCATAAATAAAACCGCCAAAGATGAAGTACCAGAAAAACCTTTATCACTAAAATCAACCGACAGAATTGATCAAACTATTGGTAAAGGTGGAAAATCAAACTCTGGCTCCCTTTCGTCTGACTTTACCGTCACCCATGACCTTACCATACAAAACGGAATTCTTTATGGGAATTCATTTATACTTTATGTAGGAAGGAATTGGGACAACCTCGTAGGGCCTGCCGGATTTGTTGAAGGGACCAGCACGGTCACATTCTATGGCGCCGGGGCTTCGGATATTCTCTCACCCGAAACCTTTTATAACCTCGCGCTCAATAAAACCTATTCAAGTTATGATGCACTTGAAGTAATGCAGGATATCCATGTGACAAACGACCTCCATATTGCCGACGGATGTTTCAAATTCAGGAATCCCGCCAACCTTTACCTGACGGGTAATCTGAACCTCGATTTGGATGCCGGTCTGAACGCCGGTGACGGGTATGGCCCGCAGATCTTTATCGGAAAAGACTGGAATAATGCTAATACATCATATGATGTTTATCATGGTTTTAATCCGGGAGATTATTCAGTTGTGACATTTAACGGAACCGCTGATCAATACCTTTCAACTGCTGCGGCCCAGGAGAATTTTTATTCCCTTATTGTGGATAAGGCTACCGGCAACCTGAGCCCGAATGACAACATCCAATGCAACGGGAATATACTGATCAACAACGGAACCTGGAAAGATAACCTGTCGGGGCTTACTCATTCGGTATATAGGAATTTTACTGTTGCCGCTACCGGGTGCTTAAATACGACGTTTACCGAGAACACGTTCCAATTTCTTGGTTCACAATCTTCAATACTCACTTATTCAGGCAGTTCTGGGTATTTCCGTAATCTCCTCATCAACAAATCACCCGGAATTTCAGTGACCCAGATTGGTAATACGAGTTGTCAGTTTAGCGGAAACTTTACTGTCCAGCAAGGTATTTACAACCTTAATAGTTATCAGCTTTCCGTATTCGGTAATTCAACTATTAATAATTCAGCCCTGTTGATGCTCCCTCCTGCTTCGCTTTTCATCATGTCAAACAATAAAACCCTAAGTGTCAATAACGGTGGCATCTTACAAGCCAACGGCACAGATGGGGACCCGGTAACCATCCGGGCAAATACCCCGACCGCTTGGTTTAATTTCAATGTAAATTCGGGCGGGACCATTTCGTCCGATTACTGCCTATTTAAAAACATGACCACCAATGGTGTGAATGTACAGCCGGGCGCCATAGTCGATGCATCTCACTCCTTTAATGGATGTACTTTCCAGGATGGCGCAGCCAACGGCGCTTTGTTGACAATCAACAACAACCAGACACTGACTGTATTCGATGCGATCTTTCCGACAAATACATGGAGCGGAGCCAGTAATGTTGCCAAAACCGTCAATTCCGGTCAGGTTAACTTCGTGAATTATTCCGGAGGATTTTCCGGTGAAGATTATGACGCTGATATATATAATCTGATCAACTGGATACCCGCCACCAATACTGTCACCGGTGTGGTTCCATCAAACACGTCAAATTGTTATGATGCAAGCAATACCGTGACTGTCGCCGGCCCTGGTAGCACATTTCTTGTCGAGAGCGGTGGTAGCGCTACGGTGATCGCGGGTGTCAGGATTTTATTCCAATATGGCACACGAGTTGAACCCGGAGGATATATGCACGGTTATATTACAATCACCAACGACTATTGCGGGAGCCTGGGATACTCCATGGTCTCTGCCCCGACCGGAACTAAAGAACAGCCTGTAATTGCCACAAATAATCGCTTTAATGTTTATCCTAACCCATCAACCGGCAAATTCACCATAACCCTGAAAGAAGGTTTGCCTGACGAAAAAATACATCTTGAACTTTTTAACCTTCAAGGGGAACGGTTGTTCTTTACCGATTCTTTCAATGGGAATCAACAGACCCTGGACCTGTCGGGGATGAATCCCGGAATTTACATCTTAAAACTGGTTTCAGGGGGCGATCTCGAAACATATAAACTGGTTAAAACCAACTAATTAATCTATTTCAACCATTTGTAACAACCATGAGCCGGTTCCCGGATAACGGAGGACCGGCTCTTTCATTCTCTTTCGGATCGGGTAAATCAGGGGATTTATCTAATCCGGGTGAGGAGAGTCATGGATGGAAATTTATCCGATAATTATTTCGGCTATATTTGCATTCATAATTTCATTTATATGGAAAATGTCCTGAAACAAACAAGCTTCTCCTTCCCTGGCCAGAAAAGCTTTTATAAAGGGAAGGTCCGGGATGTCTATAACATTCATGATCAGTTTTTGGTGATGGTCGCCAGTGATCGCATTTCTGCTTTTGACGTTGTTTTACCGAAAGGCATACCTTACAAGGGACAGGTCCTCAACCAGATTGCCGCAAGATTTCTTGATGCCACCGAAGATATATGCCCCAATTGGAAGATCGCAACACCCGACCCCAATGTTACCATTGGTCGCTTCTGTCAGATCTATCCTGTCGAAATAATCATCAGGGGTTATCTCACGGGGAGCTCATGGCGTACTTATCAGAAAGGGGCCCGTACGATTTGCGGAGCGTCTGTTCCCGACGGAATGAAAGAACATCAGAAGTTTTCCGAACCCATCATTACACCTACAACCAAAGCCAAAGAAGGACACGATGAAGACATCACTGGAGAAGAGATCGTTTCCTGTGGATTGATCCCGAAAGAAGAGTATGAGCTGATCAAAAAATATGCCCTGGCATTATTTAAACGAGGCACTGAAATAGCTGCTAAAAGAGGGCTGATCCTGGTTGATACCAAATATGAATTCGGAAAAGGGCCCGATGGAAAGATTTACCTGTGTGATGAAATCCATACACCAGATTCATCCCGTTATTTTTATCTGGAAGGTTACGAAGAACACCTTGCCAAAGGAGAACAACAAAAGCAACTTTCCAAGGAGTTCGTACGTGAATGGCTCATGGCTCACGGCTTTATGGGCAAAGAGGGCCAACGCGTCCCGGAAATGAGCGATTCCTGGATCCATGAAATTTCCGAACGTTATATTGAACTTTTCGAAGGAATTACCGGCGAAAAATTCATTAAAGGGGATAATGCTGACATACTACAAAGAATTGAAAGCAACATTCTGCGGTTTCTCAATACATAAGATGCAGCTCATTGGTCAATTGTCAATAGTCAATAATTATGATACCCTTCAGCCCCCCCCGGATGGACCAAAAGATTGTCGATGAAGTCGTCGACACATTATGGTCGGGGTGGATCACAACCGGTCCGAAAACAAAAAAGTTTGAAAAGATGCTTACGGCTTATGCAGGTCAGTCTGTTACATTGTGTGTCAGCTCCGGTTCAGCAGGCCTCGAACTTATGCTTCACTGGTTCGGTATTGGCCCGGGTGACGAAGTTATCGTCCCCGCTTATACTTATGCTGCCACAGCGAATGTTGTTGTTCATTGTGGCGCGAAGGTTGTGTTTGTCGATTCGGATGAAGATTTTAATATTTCCGTCGAAGCTATCCAAAAGGCTATCACGCCCCGCACAAAAGTAATTATACCTGTTGATATTGCCGGCTGGCCCTGTGATTATGATGCCATCAATGCCCTTGTAAGGAAACCTGAATTTCAACGGCTATTTACTCCGGCAACCAAAGCACAAATGACCCTGAACCGTATCCTGATCCTTTCCGATGCTGCCCATTCCATTGGTGGAAAATATAAAAACAGGATGACAGGAGCGCTGACTGATATCACCGTCTATTCTTTTCACGCTGTGAAAAACCTGACGACAGCTGAAGGAGGGGCTGTTTGCATGAACCTGCCCCCTCCTTTTGACCATGATCTCCTGTACCGTGAACTGAACGCTAAATCATTACATGGGCAAACCAAGGACGCACTTGCCAAAACTCAAATTGGTGGCTGGCGATATGATATCATCGAACCGGGCTATAAATATAATATGACCGACATCCAGGCATCCATGGGGATCGTTGAACTGGTGCGGTATAACAAGGACATGCTGGTGCGGAGAAAACACATCTTTGACCGTTATACCACCGCTTTCTCAGGGTATTCATGGGCCCAGGTCCCGCTGTATGAGACCCTTGAAAGAAAATCCTCCTTCCATGTTTACCTTTTACGCATTAAAAGGATAAACGAAGCACAACGAGACCGGATCATTCAGGAAATTTTCAAAAAAGAAGTGGCAGTTAATGTACATTTCGTTCCATTACCTATGATGACTTATTACCGTGAGGCAGGATACAGGATACAGGATTATCCGGTAGCTTATGATAACTATTCCCATGAAATCAGCCTTCCGGTTTATTATGACCTGACAGATGAAATGGTTGATACCGTTATAAAAGCTGTTGTTGAAGCCGTGGAAACAGTGCGGGGGGATAAATAAAAGATGGGAGATGGGAGATTAAATTGTCAATAGTCATTTGTCAATAGTCATTTGTCAATAGTCAATAATTTTTTGTTTTCCATGATTCGTTTCTTTGATCTTTTCTTTTCATTGATTGGATTTATCATTCTCATCCCTTTATTCATCGTTATCAGCATCATTATTCCAATCAGCTCCCGGGGTGGCATTTTCTATCTGCAGTCACGGGTGGGGAAGGGGAATAAGGACTTCAGACTGATCAAGTTCCGCTCCATGGCCACCGGCGCTGATCAGAAAGGAGGATTGACCATCGGCATGCATGATCCCAGAATCACCAGGATTGGGCGTTTTCTACGGAAGTTTAAGCTTGATGAATTGCCTCAGCTGATCAATGTCCTAAAAGGAGATATGAGCCTGGTTGGCCCCCGCCCCGAGATCCGCAAATATGTTGATCTTTATACCATGGAACAAAAAAAAATCCTTGCTGTCAGACCGGGCATTACGGATTATGCCTCTGTTATTTACTTCAATGAAAATGAAATTCTTGGCCATGCAACCGATCCCGAAAAAACCTACATCGGGGAAATCATGAAGGCGAAGATCTACCTGAATATGCAATTCATTGATCATCCGACAATAAAAAATTATTTTCTGATCCTTGGAAAAACGTTACATAGGTTGGCAGGATACGGGAGAAGGGAACAGTGAATAGTGAACAGTGAATAGTGAATAGTGAA
>JALNWE010000004.1 GCA_023231065.1 Bacteroidales bacterium | reverse complement strand
GGCCTGGAAGGATTACAGGGGTTGAACCATATCGGCGGTATCCTTTCAATTATGGAAAACGCGTCCTTGACCAGTCTTGACGGATTGCAGGGATTGGATACCCTGGCTGGCAGTATTTATTTTTATAACAACGGATTTACAAGCCTGGGAGGATTGGAGGGGCTTACTGTTATTCAGGGCGATCTGAGCATTCACGGGCATACAGCATTGACGAACCTCGCTGGACTTGAGAGTTTATCGCACATTAATGGAGGTGTTTCCATTGAGGCAAACGCGATCACCAGCCTGGCAGGGTTGGAGGGCCTTTCAAACGTGGGGAGCTATTTCAGCGTTACCTCGAACGACCAACTGACAAGTCTGACCGGTCTGCAAAATCTGAATGAAATCGGCGAGAACGTTTTTATTTCGAACAATAATGCCTTGACGAGCCTGGAAGGGGCCTCAAACCTGACATCCATTGCCGGAGGTTTAAACATAGAGGGGAACAATGCGCTCGTCAATCTGGCCGGACTGGAAAATCTTGCATCCGTTGAAGGTATCAATATTTTAAATAATCCTTCCCTTTCAAGCCTGCATGGACTTGACAATGTGACGTCTGTTCCGGGAAGCCTGTACATTCTGTGGAATGATTCACTTACCAGCCTTTCAGGACTTAACAACCTGAATAATGTCGGTGGTTATCTTTCCATTTCCGGAAATTCCGCGCTACTCAATCTGGCCGGGTTGGAAGGGTTGGACACGATCGGAGGGGATCTGATCATCCTTGATAACCCTGCCCTGGTAACCCTGACAGGCCTCGATAATCTGATTTCAGCAGGCGGACCAGTTGAGATTATAAACAATGATGCCCTGATAGGGTTGACCGGGTTAGGATCGCTTGTTTCGGTCGGGTCCGACCTGAATATTGCAAAAAACAATCTTCTTCCCAACCTGGCCGGACTCGGAAATCTTGCTTCAGTAGGAGGTACGGTGAATATCGGTTATCTTTCCGGTATGGGCGGAAACCCATCCCTGGTCTCATTACATGGCCTTGAGGGGTTAACTTCCGTGGGCGAGGGCATGAACATTAATATAAACCTCTCGTTGGCGGATATAACAGCGTTGGATGGATTGACTTCCATTGGGGGAAGCCTTGGCATTTTCGGCAACATTGCCCTGCCCAATCTGACCGGGTTGGGAAATCTGGGCATAATCGGAAATGACCTTGTTGTTAAATATAACAGCGCCCTGTTCAACTTGGCCGATCTTAACAACCTGACTTCCATCGGGGGCAAGCTTGACATCGGGTATAATGATAGCCTTACCAGCCTTGCCGGGTTGGACCATATAAATGCCGCTTCCATCACCGATTTAATGATTTATTGCAACCATTCTTTATCAACTTGTGAAGTGGAAAGTGTATGTGATTACCTGACCGGGTTGAATGGAAATATAACCATCACTGATAATGCCCCCGGCTGCAATAATCAGGCGGAAGTGCAAGCAGCATGCGCAGTGGGGATGACAGAGCTGAATACGCCCGTTACGAATATCCCCTTATCCATCTACCCTAATCCCTTCCAGGCTTTTGTAACTTATGTATATGAACTGAAAGGAACATCGCCAGTAATATTGAGTGTTTATAATCCTATCGGCCAACAGGTTTCCCTGCTTGTGGATGAATTACAAAATGCCGGGGAGTACAGGGGGACCTGGAATGCAGAAGGTTTCCCTGCGGGAATTTATTTTCTTCACATGGACACAGATACTGAGGCCTCGGTCATTAAGATCATCAAATATTGAATTTGATTTTTCAAAATCATTGTAATATGAAAGCAAAAATCCTTGTAATCCTTCTGTTTTTGTTTGCCGGGCCAGGCTATTCACAGGAAAAAATTTCTCCCGCCTTACAGGAAGAAATTCAAAAAGCACAAAGTACGGGAACCACGGTCGAAGCGATGATCTGGCTGAACGACCAGTATAATACCGATGCGCTTGACCAGCAGCTCACACGGCAAAATGCCACTGCCCATGAGCGGGGAGTGGCGGTTGTAACGTCCCTGATGGAGTACGCGCAAAGAACCCAGGGTTATCTTTTAGCATATCTCGAAAGCAGGATCAACGCGGATGTGATCCGGTATAATGCATTTTGGATAACCAATGTGATATTCATTGAAGCAAAACCGGAATTCATTTTCGAACTGGCCCAACAGTCCGATGTGGGCATGTTAGAACCGAATGAGCGGTTCGAAATGGTCCGTCCGGTGGCCGGACAACCAGCTCCTAAAATGCCCGGCCATGCCGAACCTGGACTTCAGGCAATCAACGCGCATAAGATGTGGCAACTGGGTTATACCGGGAAGGGCGTCATACTGGGATCGCTTGATACCGGTGTGGAAGGCCTTCACCCTGCATTAGGCCGGAACTGGCATGGGAATTTTGTACCTGCTTCAGAATCCTGGCATGATCCCTCGAATGGAACTTTATTCCCAACAGATATCGACGGACATGGGACGCATACAATGGGCATTATGGCCGGACTTGATACTGTTACAGCCGATACTATTGGCATTGCTTATAGATCGCATTGGATTTGTGCAAGGCTCATAACCTTTACTACCAGTGAAATTGTCAATAATTTCCAATGGATGCTGAATCCTGATGGCAACCCCTTAACAACGGATGATATGCCGGCTGTTATCAACAATTCCTGGTACGCCGGTAATCCATACTGCGATCCGCCTTATATCAGCGCCGTGATCAACCTGGAGAATGCGGGGGTGGCCGTTATTTTTGCAGCAGGAAATTTCGGCCCGGGGCCAACTACGGTTACCACACCGGCCAGGTGCAATTATGACGCGCTTCGCATTTTCAGCGTAGGGGCCGTGGATGGGAATTACGAAGACTTGCCCATAGCACCCTGGAGCAGCCGGGGGCCTACCAACTGTACCCTCGGCGGAGACCAGATCAAGCCGGAAGTGTCTGCCCCCGGTATGTGTGTCCGCTCCAGTTATATCCCTGTGGGAAGTTATATGTACTTAGGCGGAACTTCCATGGCAGCCCCTCATGTTTGCGGGGCCATTGCCTTATTGAAGCAGGCTTTCCCGACAAAATCAGGCACGGCGCTGAAACAGATGTTGTACGAAACAGCAAGGGATCTTGGCGAACCGGGAGAGGACAATACTTACGGCATGGGGATCATCGATGTTTACCAGGCTTATATCGAGAATATCGCCCAGGAAAACCCGCGACCGCCGGATGATGTGATTGCTTATAGCGACTACCTGACGCCCTCAACTGTAGCCCTTTCATGGAGCGATCCAGCCAAACTTGTGAACGGTCAGCCCCTGGTAAATTTCGAAATATCCATCTTCAGGGATAATGCCCCGGTTGCCGTGATTGCGCCGGATGTTAAGTCATTCATTGATACCGGACTTACTGACCGTCAGCAATATGTATATCAGGTACAGGCCCATGATCTGAATACCGGTAACCTGAGTATTGAAAGAACGGTTACTGTCTTCGCAGGCGGTTCCCCAATCCCTGCCTCTCCAGGCAATATGTCCGGTGCATGGAACGGGTTGATGCAGAAAATCGTCCTCACCTGGACAGATCCTGTCACCCAATCGGATGGAACACCCATTGATGACCTGGCAATGATCTATATATACCGTGACCAGGAGCTGCTGGACAGCGTCGCTCCAGGTATTCAGACATACAACGACGGAGCGCAATTATATGAACAGACCTTTTCATATACGTTGGTCGCCGGGGATAATGAAACCCCCGTAAACCGCAGTCAGCCTTCGGATGAAACGGAGGTTTTTGCCGGCACAAGGCCCGATGTGTTGGTCTATTATGGCAGTGCGTCGGGACCGGTCCTGGATTATGTGGACAGTGTTTACAGAGCCCTTAGGTTTCTTAATATCCCGGTGCATAAAACCAGCGACCTGGCCGAATTCGGATTGCCATTGAATTATGAAGCCGTATTTGTGATTACTGGCATGATCATTCCCTACGACCACCAATTGAACTCCACGGATGGTTCCAGGCTTCTGGCCTACCTCAACGGCAGAGGAAGTATTTACGTGGAAGGGAATATGTGTTTCAACAGTGGCCCGGTGATGGCCGGCACCTATAATATCCGCCCCTGGCTTGGGCTTAACCTGGGATCATGGACCTTCGACCCGGTTAATGAACTGTCGGGGATGAACCAACTCGCCGGCCTCAATTTTCAATATCCTGGCCTTGGCCTTGTCTGGGACATCCTGAATCCTTCAACGTCAACCAAAATCTGGAAAGATCCCGTTAGCGGCAACATCTTCGGGGTTTATAATGAATACAATACCGGAAAGATCATTGGTGTGGTACAGCCCTACGGCGGACTTGCAGATACCGCGATACCAGGCAACAAACCATACCTGATGTGCCGTTATTTACAAATGCTTGGCATCAATCTGCTTTGTTATTCTGTAAACGTGGAGGAAAATGATGTACCCATCGGTATTTCCATGACTTGTTTTCCGAATCCATTTTCGAAAAGCACAACCCTGGATTATTCCCTTGGCGCCTCCAGCCGGATAACGGCGACACTCCTTGATATGAAAGGCATATCGCTCAAAACCCTGTTCGAAGGGATGCAGTCTGCCGGAAACCACCGGTTGGTAATCGATGGTGAACATCTGCCCGATGGCATCTATATTTGTCGTCTCATGTCGGGTACAAAAGTATTTATGAAGAAACTGGTCAGGGTTTCAATGGAATAATAACAGTAAACCTGGCCCCTTGATAAAAATCAAAAAGCAAAATTGCTTATCTTTGTGAAAAGTCGGATTATGAAGACAAACCTTGCCAAAGTAACAAGCACAAATAAGAAATCAAATTGGGCATTGCCTGGCCAAGACGCCACTCTTGATGAGTTAAAGGATACAATCAAAGAAGCTGAGCAAGGTCCATTTATTACTGTCGATGAATTCGAGCAACGATTTGAAGAATGGAAACACAAGAAAGGCCTGTGATAATTTCAACTGTTGCGGAAACCGACATTCAAAATATCTATTTATTTGGAGTTGAAACATTTGGTAAAAACGCCCCGGAAACCTTCAAAGCCGAATTGATTTTTATGATCCGGGCACTCAAAAATTTGTATGAAATTCATCCTGAATGCAGGTTCCTTATGACGAACAGCCGGATGTACCGAAATATTGTTTTTGGTTCATACTTGATAATATACAGGATTACACCCGCAAGAATAGAAGTATTAAAAGCCATGAACTCCCGAACGAGTATTACCGGGATTCGGGCAGCCCGGAAAATAAAGATTTGAGCGCTATTTCCTATGGTTTATAAATTCCGCATTTTTCAACTTAACTTCTGTCTTGAAATTATCCTAACTTTGAGGTTTCTTATCACCATCCATGAAACCCACGCCCTGCCTGCTCCTGGTTCTTCTTTTCCGCGTTGTGGCCCCCTTATCCATTACAGCGCAACATACTGATTCCCTTCAAAAAATTACTCAAATTTCTGCAGATACATTCTCCCATATATCATCACCAGCGGTAAAAGAATGTCCCCAGAAGGCCATTGGCGAATTGCTCCGGAAAAAAACGGAATCGCCACCAGGGCCTAAAAAGTTTATGGCCCTTATCGTTCCCAATATCAGTTCCAATCCATCCAATGGAGTGATTTTAGGGTTGGGAGGGGCGCTGGGGTGGATCATGGGGCCCAAAGAGAATACGCGGGCCTCCGCGGCGCCCTTTACCTTGGCAGCCACTTCCAAAAAACAGATAATCGGTTTTGTTAAATCAAATGTCTATACCAAAGAGAACAAATTTTTCCTGCAGGGCGATTGGCGGTTTTATATTTACAGTCAGCCAACTTATGGACTGGGGACCAATTCGCCTGATTCGGGCGACATTCCGAACAGTTTCCATTGGGAGGGCGAAGGAGGCTCGCTCGACTCGTTATCTTTCCCCATGAAATTTAACTATATCAAATTCCATGAGATTGTCAACCGGCAGGTCATTGGAAATTTCTATGCCGGTATCGGTTATCATCTTGATTATTACTATCAGATCATCGATGAGAAACTATATCTCGACTCGACGCCCCAGTTGCTTACGCCCCACTATGTCTATTCAAAGGCCCATCTGTTCGACACCGCTCATTACATGGTTTCGGGCTTAAGCCTCAACCTGGTGTACGACAGTCGCGACAACCTGGCTGATCCTTACAAAGGGATCTATGCCAACCTCAATTACCGTTACAACTTCAGGTTTTTGGGCAGTGCGCGGGAATCTTCGAGCCTTTGGGTGGAATTCAGGACCTATATCGGCCTGTCGAAAAAGAGGGCGCGTAACCTGATCGGGGTCTGGGTGTTTGGCGATTTCAACCTCTCCGGCAACTTGCCCTATCTCACCCTTCCGGCCATCGGTGAAGACCAACGCACAAGGTCCGGCCGGGGTTATACCAATGGCCGGTACCGTGGGAAAAATCTGGTTTACGGAGAGGTGGAATGGCGTTTTCCTATCTCTCCCTGCTCTCAAATATTGGGTGGTGTCCTGTTTGTTAATGCCACTACCACCGACGACCCCGACCAGAATATGTCCCTCTTCGGGTATATCAGGCCTGCTGTCGGTGTCGGCCTCCGCGTGATGGTCAACAAATACTTCCGCACCAACATCAACATCGACTTCGCTATCGGCTATCATTCCAAAGGCATCTATTTTGCCGGTCAGGAAACCTTTTAAATGAAAAGAATTTAGAATGCGCCATGAGTCCGCATTGGATGGTCATATAAAAAATCAAAAATCCTGAAAGAATCATTTTTCCTGATAATAACTAAATACATTTAACATGAAAACCTCCGTAAAAATTTGCATTGTGATCATAGGGATGATCATCATGAATTGGTGTTTTACACTTGCTGTCCTGGCTTGTTCCAGGGTTATGTATGAAGGGACCAACGGCATGGTCATTACTGCCCGTTCCATGGATTGGAAAACCGATGTCGGGACCAATTTGTGGATTTTTCCGCGGGGTATGGCACGTAACGGGGAAGCAGGGCCAAATTCAGTACATTGGACTTCCAAATACGGGAGTGTCGTCGCTTCTGCATTTGAGATTTCGACCTGTGACGGGATGAACGAAAAAGGGCTTGTCGCCAATGTCCTTTGGCTTGCAGAATCAGATTATCCTAAACTTGACGGGAAGAAGCCCGGCCTTTCTATTGCAGTATGGGTCCAATATGTGTTGGACAATTTTGCCACGGTCGATGAAGCTGTCCGGGAATTACAAAAAGAGACTTTTTCTGTTGGCACAACCGATATCCCGGGCAGTACAGAAGGACTTGCCACGCTTCATCTTTCAGTATCCGACCCTAGTGGGGATAATGCCATCTTCGAATACATTCACGGAAAGCTTGTCATCCATCATGACAGGTCCTATCATGTTATGACGAATTCTCCGATATTTGAAAAACAGCTTGCGTTGGATGAATACTGGAAAGAGGTAGGAGGGACTACAATGCTGCCGGGGACAAACCGGGCTGCTGACCGTTTCGTGAGGGCTTCATTTTATATCAATGCCATTCCTAAAACTGATAATACCAGAGTCGCTCTTGCAAGTGTTTTCAGTGTGATCAGGAACTGTTCCGCCCCTTATGGCATTTCCACATCGAACCAGCCCAATATTTCAAGCACACGCTGGAGGACCGTATATGATCAGAGAGACAAGGTATTTTACTTTGAGTCGGTCTTGTCCCCCGAAATATTCTGGGTCGATTTCAAGGATGTGGATTTTTCCGAGAAAGCTCCCGTGAAAAAACTCGACCTGGTCAACGGAGAAATTTATTCAAAGAATGCCGTGAAGGACTTTAAAGTAGCCCAGCCTTTTAAGTTCAGGGGCATCTGATAATTTTTCAGCTATCGGGGAAGGCTCAAAAGCGAAAGGTTAGGTGTAAACAAGGGCTTGTTGCTTATACATCCGGGGAAAAGAATGTACAGGACAAGGAGATTGAATTTCGCTTTACAATTTGTCAATAAACTGTATAAGGTCTATAATTCGGTTCGAATACCCGGTTTCGTTATCATACCAGGCAAGGACCTGGAGGAAATCGTCGCCGATGACTTTGGTACAAAGTGAATCGAATATTGCCGAATGGGGATTATTGATGATATCGCTTGATACGATTGGATCCTTGCAATATTCAAGAAACCCTTTCATCCGGGTTTCAGCGGCAACCTGGAAAGCTTCGCGTACAATCTGTGGGTCCACTCTTTTTTCGACCAGGGCAGCTACTTCAACAAAAGAGCCATCGGGGACAGGGACCCGCGTTGCAAAGCCATCGAAAAGGTTTTTCAGCTCAGGCATCACCAGTCCGACCGAGCGGATAGCGCTGGATGTTGTTGGGATCAGGTTGACAGCCGCCGCGCGGGCACGACGGAAGTCCTGATGGTCCCCATCTTGCAGGGATTGGTTGCTTGTATAGGGATGGACCGTGTTCATAAATGCCTTCTTCACCCCAAATGAATCATGAAGGACTTTAAGTACGAGCGCTACACAGTTTGTTGTACAGGAGGCATTTGAAATAAACCGGTCAGAGGGCAAAAGCTGGTTCTGGTTAACTCCCATAACAACGGTCCTATCGATCAGGTCATCGCCCGGAGGGCAGGAAAGGATGACATTCCTGACGCTTCCCCTCAAGTGTTTTTCAAGTTCAGGACGGGTTTTAAAGCGACCGCTTGATTCAACCACGATATCTACCTCATGAGATTGCCAGGGAATCAAACCCGGGCGCTTTTCGGAAGTGACAGGAATCTTTTTCCCGCCAACGGATATAAAGTCTTTTTCTGCTTTAACTTCTTCCTGAAATTTACCGTGGATGGAATCATATTTCAGCAGATGGGCCAACAATGAAATGTCCATCGGATCATTCAGCTGGACCAGTTCGATTCCTGGTGTATTTAAGGCAAGACGAAATACGAGTTTTCCGATCCTCCCCAGCCCGTTTATTCCAATTCTGATAGCCATGAATGAGTTGTTCCTTGTAATGTGAGAATTACCTAAAAATTAAACTGACCAAAGGAAAAAAATCCCCTGATCAGCCTGCAATGGGTAAACACCCTGCAAAGGTAAATATAAATTCTTACGGTAACAGTTGCTTGACCAGGATATGCTCACTTTTTCAGGCTATGTGGGGAGATATTTAAGTTTATGTTGTATATTTGAATATGAAAAAATTACTACTTGTATTCATAATCTGCCTATTTGCGCTTTATAGCGAAGTCATGGGACAGCAAATCATTGCCGGGGTCGTTTCCCCTGATAACTATTATTATGATTTTGATCCCGACACCTCCATAATTGCCTTGCCTGTTCATCTGGGTGGTATGCTTCATCCACCGGATACAGTGGATCTCCTTTTTGGTTCGAATAGCGAATTTATCCTCAGGTTTTACGATTGGGGCGATGGCGGATTGGGAGGCGGTGGCGGAGATGCAACTGTATATCCACTCGCGGGAGAAGCCGGTTTCCGCGCTTACTTTGACTCCTGCTATGGCTATCCCGGGGTTTATGATTACTTTTATGTTCCCAACACCCTGAACCTGGGGGATACCATCAAATCAGGACAGAATTACCTCTTCGGAACCACAGCTTATTTCTGGTCTTCCACTTATGGGAACTGGACTCATCCTACCACTTTTGACTGGGTAGATATTGGAGATCATTACCTGGGGTTCACCCTGATCAATCCCGGTGATACCCTATACGGGTGGGTCAGGATCAATGTTACCCAGGAAGAAGATGGTTACCGGACAACCTTGAAAGATTTTGCCCTGGATCATAATCCATGGGTGGGTAACATGGAGCTGACCAGGAAATCCGCCTTTACCATCTTCCCGAATCCAGCGAAAGAGGCAATCACGATAACGAATTTCACGGATGGCAGGAACATGGTCGCAACCCTTATGGACATCACCGGGCAGATAATTCAAATTCAACCATTCGTCTCCAGGCAAATAACACTGGAGATTAGTTCGCTGAATGATGGCTTATACCTGATTGTGATCTCCGGGGATCATTCGAAGCAAGTCCTGAAATTTGTCAAAAACAGTTAAGAAGAACGGGGTTGGCGCACCTTGCCAGGCCCATAGACAAGTTCGGCTTTTGGGATATAATTATTTCCCGATAACTTTGAGTATTTCATCCGGAATCCCGATCCGGTAACCCGAAGAAAAGTAATTGATTACCTTATCCGGATTGACATAAAACACTACCGGCAACTCCTTTACACTTTGCCGGGGAACCGATGATGAAAGGATGCCGGTCGCTCCCGGCTTTGCAAGGGCAAACTGGCAGAAATCCGGTAAATCGACCTTGTTTTTCCGGATAAAATCATCTTTTTCTTTTCCGGTCCTGAAAAGAAGTATCAGGTTTCCATTCCAGCGAGATAAGTCCTGCTTTTTCATTTTTATCTCGGCAATAAAATGTTTGGTCGGTTCTTTATCTGGTTCCAAAAGCGCAATAACAGAGCCTTTCCCTTCATTGACTTTGATGGCTTTATCATCCGTCAGATCGGGAAGTGTTTTCGGGAGATCCATTTTTCCCAGCGACAAGAGGGGCCCAAGGTTTTTACGCAGTGTGATCATAGCGTCCGTTCTTTTATCTGCCGCCACATTCATAAAGGCGAGGGAAGCCATGACCGTCCCGTCCGGAAGGCGGTTACCGGTGACAAGAAGGTAATATCCGGGAGCAACGCGGAGGGAGCAAGGAAATGTTTTCACCTGGGGATCGGTTTCATAATCAAGGGAACGGAAGAAACCATCCGAAAAGCGCTCAACCGTATAATGGGTATAGTATTCAGGATTTCTTTCATTGTGAGGATCAGAAGTCAGCGCCAGCGTTCCTCTTACATTGCTGGCCTCCGGTTTATTTTCAAACCAGACATCCTTCCAGTTTCCGTTCAACAGGTATTGTACCACGCGGGAGCCGGGTTCTAACCGCGCAGGGATCCCGAAGCTCCGGCACAGGGCCACAAAGAGGATGTCGCGGGAATGGGGATCAGTCACTTTTAACTCAAGGGAGCCAACCGGTGTAAGGGGGGCCCTGCCATAGTTTGCATCCCGGTTAACCGCGATATTTTCCTTTATCCAGTTCACCAGTGTTTCGGGGTTGGCGCGGAACCCTTGGACAGAAGAGGATCCGAATTGTTTCAGGAAGCGGCCTTTGTATGGTTTCAGCCATTCGTTGTCCACCCTTGGATTCAGGATGTATGGCTCAATAATCTTGTGATCGGAGGTGAGGGGTTTGAACTGAAAGGAATTTTCCACGTTATCGGTCAGGACTTCGGGAGTTGCATCGCGAAGGTCTTTCTCGGAAATGTTCGCGAGGAGGGGAAATATGAGCGTTCTTTTCTTTTCAGGGATCCCTGATATAAAATCAACAAGAACCCTCCAATTCCCGCGCGAAAGCTTCAGGTAATGCCATAAGGTATCAGGATTTAGTTTTAACGTCTTACTGAGCCGGTAAGTTTTAGCTGAATCAATAAAAGTGGATTCATAGGAGGCCCGGATCTTATCTTCAAATTCCAGCCGTCTTGTATTCACTGACTTTAGCGAATCACTTACGGAAGCGGAAACACTGATCTCAGGGGGTGGCGTCAGGTCAATTTCCATGCTCCGGACCACTCCTTTTGTTTCATTCAGGACAAGCGCGATGGTATCCTGGTTTTTCACGCTGACTTTCTGGAAACCGAATTTGTCTTTCCGGGCTGCCCATACGAGCAGATCGCCCATCCCGGTCGTGAAACCAGCAAGGCCATCTTTTCCCGTAACAACCCTGTGCAAAGGATAAAACTCAGCATAATTGTAAAGCTGGAATTCAACCGCGGCGCTGTCAACGGGAGCTCTTTTTTCATCAAGGACCCTTACTGTGACCCTTTTTGTCGTTGTATAATTCGAAAGCGTATTTATCTTAGTGTAACGGGAATCCTTGATAAGGATATCTTCCGGCCCGCTATAGTCGCCAAAAACGTTGGTATTTACGAGCATGGCCCTTTTTGCAGGCCCCGCGAACCACGCTAAATCAAGATCCGCTTCCGGTTCGCAGGCGCCGATGAAATGCCATTTCCCGTCAATCCAAATTTCCACCCAGGCATGGTTGTCATCGGTATGGGCCCATCGCGGTGTATAGCATTGACGGGCAGGGATCCCGACAGACCTCATGGCAGCGGTGGTAAAGGTGGATTCTTCGCCGCACCGCCCAAAAGCCGTTTTCACGCTCGCGAGCGCGGATGAAGTGCGTCCGTCGGATCCCCGGTACGTCACTTTTTCGTGGCACCAGTGATTGACTTCGAGAGCTGCCTCCTTCATTGTCATTTTTTTGATTCGGTCCTTCAGCTCCATGAAAAACACCCACCGTGAGGAATCCAGATTTTCATTGTTAACCCGAACCGGAAGGACAAAATGACGGAACAGGTCTTCCGGGACTGTTTTTCCCCACGAAAATGTATCCCGCGCGGCCAATGAAGCCCGGACGTTCTTCAGGTAAAAATCCCCGTCATAATCGGCCAGGTCGCTAAGCGGCATATAGGCATAGAGGAATTCCAAAGCTTCTTTTTCAGTGAGGCTGAGATCCAGGTCAAAAACCTTAAACAAGGTATCGGAACGGTTTTTTGCTAATTCTTTTTGAATAGCAAACTGTTCCCTGACCTTTTTCCGATACTTTTTATCGGCGATAAAATGGTCGCTTCCCTGGCAGGAAGAGAACCCAAGGAATAATAAAAATAGAACTACCGGATAAAGTCTAAGTTTCATCATAAGTCTTGTTTTTATGCCTTCCCGGCACTTTATGGAATGTTTGGTTCTTGAAATCAGGCTTTCCGGAAAGCCCTAAGGGCAGACCAGGTAATGAAAAGGATGCAAATAAGGGGCACTGCAAATCCCGCTGACAGGGTAATACCGTCGGCAACAAGCCCCATCAGGGGAGGAATGATAGCGCCCCCGACGATTGCCGTCACCATGAGCCCGGATAGTTCATTGGAACGTTCAGGCATCTTGTCAACGGTGATGGAAAATATCAACGGAAAAATGTTGGCAAATCCAAGTCCTGTGAACACAATTCCGGTATATGCAAGTGCCTTGTCACCAAAAAGTACCATCAAAATCCCAAGCAAGGCGAGAAGGACTGTGCCGATCAGAAATTTTTTGGGTTCCAGCGATCTCAAGATCAAAGCCCCCACGAAGCGTCCTGCAAGAATGGGAAGAAAAAATAATGCCCAGGCAACCAATAATCCGAAGTCAGTAATTCCGTATTTTTCTTTCAGCAGGATGGGGATGCCCGAGCTCATTGAAACTTCAGCGCCAACATAAACAAAAATAGAAAAGACCATCATCGCGACATATCCATTCCCTAAAAGTTTCAGACAGGCAGAAAGGGTAACAGGTTTTGAGCCCGGGTCGCGTTTTTCTTCAATTTTCACGGAATACACCCAGATCAGGGTGATGAGGATCAGTACCGCATAGATGGGGAACAGGATGGTCCAGTCGAGGCCAAGTGGTTTTGCAACAAGCGGAGGGAGCAGGAATCCCATCGATGATCCGATGGCCTTGATGGACTGGCCCATCGAAAGGTTACTGGAAAATTTCCCTTCCGGCGAAACATCCCGCATGATCGGGTTCCCGGAAACCTGGAGGGTAGTGGCGCCGGCGCCAAGCAGCAGGATGGAAAAGAGGATGATATAGAATTTTGCAGAAGAACCAGCGGTAAATGATATCACCGGACCATACATCCCGTTCAGAATCGGGACCATCAACCCGATGAAAGCGATCACCAGGCCCATTAGCAAAAGGAATTTCTTCCCTTTACGGTCCTGAAAAACGCCCAATGGCACGGATAACAGGCCAAACATAATAAAGCCCGATAGTGTCAGTAACTGGGCCATGAAATTGGAGAGTTGAAACGATTCTTTAGCCAGGCTGACCATGGGCCCGACCACATCGCCAAAACCCATACATAAAAATGCCAGGAAAATAGGGTAGGCTTTGGACATGCCTGCAGGGGAAGTGTTTTTCATTGGGTTATTATTTTAATTATCATTTCATCATTGGTCAGCGGGATCTCGGCGGTTCTTTCCCTGGGTGATTTCAGCTTCAGCGAATAAGCTTTCCCGTTGGCTTCTATGTTTAATATTTCGCCGAAGGAATGCAGGATCAGATAGATTCTCGTGAACCTGGAAGGAAAAGAACCTTCGACTTTACCCAGCGAGATAAATTTCTTTACCGGATCGTAAGTGATCAACCGTTTATAAAAGTCTCCCTTTTCAAATTGATAGGTTATTCCGTCATCTTCATAATACAGGAAGTTATTGGGATGTTCCCCCATATAAACATGCAATTCAAGGATGGGGGAGGGCTTCTGGGATGTGGATTGGACCACCGATTGCATGGGGATAATGCCTCCGGCCTTTACAAAAACCGGCAGGTCGGAGAGGGGCGCATCCACTGTAATTTCTTCATCACCTGCGTAATTTGCGCCTGTTGTCAACCGATACCATCCTCCTGGGGGTAAATAAACCTTTGCTGCATTCTGTATGCATGAAACCGGAGCAACGAGCAGGTTATCACCAAAAAGATATTCCGTTTGATACTCATACCAATAAGCCTTTTCATTAAAGGTATAATCGATGGTCAGACTACGGGCGACCGGTAATCCCGTGATTGTGGACTGATAAAACATGGAATAGATATAGGGTATTAGCCGGTACCGCTGATTGATCTGTTCGCGTGAAAATTTTTCGACATCCTCGCCAAACGACCAAGGTTCTTTATGGTTTGTTCCCCAGGCAGAATGATTGCGGAAAAACGGGGTATATACTCCCTGTGAAAGCCAGCGTTGAAACAACTCCTGGGATGGATTTCCAATAAACCCGCCCATATCGGGGCCAGCGAAAGAAATTCCGGATAAACCCATGGTGTTGACCATCCTTGCCGACAACAACATGTGCTCATCGGTAGCCACATTATCACCTGTCCAAACTGCCGAATATCGCTGGATACCGGCAAAACCAGCCCGGGTCAAAATGAAAGGCCGTTTCCCGTTCATCAGTTTCCTGGTCCCTTCGAAGGTAGCCCGGCTCATCTCCAGGCCATAGATATTATGCGCTTCGGCCATGGAAGCCTTCCGGCCATCAAAATCGAACCGGACGATGTTGGGAATGCTTTGCCCCCAGGCCGAAGGTTCATTCATGTCATTCCAGAAGCCTTCCACACCAGGTTCGACCAGCCTGGAAAAGGAATTTCCCCACCATTGACGGACCGCTTCGTTGGTGAAATCCGGGAAATGACACCGTCCTGGCCATACGCTTCCGGTATAAAATTCGCCATGTGGGTACCTTGCAAAATACCCGTTTTTCAATCCTTCATCATAGGCAAAATATCCCTTTTCGATTTTGATGCCGGGGTCAACAATGGTTACCAGATGAAATCCCTGGTCTTTCAGCTTCCCTATCATGTCTTGGGGCCGCGGAAATTTCGTATTGTTCCAGGTAAAGATCTTGTAAGAATCCATATAGTCGATATCGAGATAGATCACATCACAAGGGATCTTCTTATCGCGGAAAGTATTGGCAAGCCTGAGAACTTCCGAATCGGGAAAATAACTCCAGCGACATTGCTGGTAGCCGATAGACCATAAAGGTGGCATTGGCATACGTCCGGTAAGCCAGGTATAATCCCGGATGATCCCGGTAATGGCAGAAGCGCCGAAAATGTAGTAATTCATTTCCCCGTTGGCTGCCGAGAAAAAGGCATATTGCTCATCGGTGGATGCGCCTAAGTTAAATTTGGTACGGAAAGAATTATCCAGGAAGATCCCATAAACGACCTTGTCATGGATACCCATGTAAAAAGGAATGGTCTGGTACAAGGGATCAGCGTTGTTGGCATAGGCCGGAACGTCCGAATTCCAGTTCTCGAATTTCTCACCCCGATGGTTGACATTGCCGGTCTTTTCACCCAGTCCGACAAATTTTTCATCCGGGAATAACTTTTTATAGCTGGTCACTTCCGTTCCCTGCCATGTATAGGAAAACGCCTGATAATCCTCGCAAAGGACCTGATCTTTCAGATTGAGGATCTGGAGGGATAAAGGATTTTTAGTCAGGATGATCTTCAGGGAATCGGTCACAAGTTGCCAATCATTAGCAGATTCCCTGACGGTGGTAAAGTTACCTTCCGGTTTCCGGATCACGGCATAGGAAAAATCATCCGGGAACGGAGATTGTGATAACCTGATACGGAGGACCTGGGGTTGATAGACCAGGACCATCAGGTATGCATTCTCAGTTTTAACCAGGATGCCATGTTCGATTTTTTTCAGCGATTTAACAGCGCCTGGCTGGATCACCTGATCCGTTTGGGCCTGCATCCCAATTCCAATAAAAAGAAAGAGAAATAGTATATGGTTTCTCATTTTTCAGGATTTGATTTGTAAAAAACCGTTAATCGTAAATCAAAATGTCTGGTGTTCAGTTCTCCTTATAATCTCATTCTGAAGATCTTCACCAAGGTCATTGAAATAATCGCTATAACCGGCTACGCGGACGATCAGGTCGCGGTATTTTTCAGGATGTTTCTGGGCATCCCGGAGGGTATCAGCCGAAACAACATTGAATTGGATATGGTGGCCATCCATCCTGAAATAGGTCCGGATAAGGGAGGTTAGTTTGCGGATACTTTCATCGCCATCAAAAAAACCGGGAGAGAATTTTTGGTTCAGTAAGGTGCCTCCTGTCCGGATATGATCGATCTTGGCAGCCGATTTCAATACAGCGGTCGGACCTTTATGGTCGGCGCCCTGGAATGGGGAAATCCCCTCGGAGAGAGGCTGACCGCTTTGCCGCCCATCAGGTGTAGCCCCTGTCACACTGCCAAAATAAACATGGGAGGTAGTCGGAAGCATATTGATCCGGTGGATTCCCCCGACGGCAGTCGGCTTTCCGTTTACAGCGCTATAAAAGATCTCAAACACTGCCTTAGCCTGATCATCGGCATAATCCTCATCGTTGCCGTATTTGGGTGTATTATAAACCAGCTCGGCCCGGAATTCTTCAAAATCCTTAAAATTATTATCCAAAGCCCTGATCATACCACCCATCCCGATGGTTTTTTTATCGAAAACATGGTATTTCAGGGCCGTCAGCGAATCGGTAACGCTCCCAAGGCCAACACCCTGGATATAGGTCGTGTTGTACCGGGCGCCTCCTGCATTGTAATCCCTTCCATTTGCAATGCAGTCATCAATAATCAGCGAAAGGAAAGGTACGGGCATATAATCGGCAAAGATCCTTCCGATCACATTGTTCCCTTTGATTTTAATATCGGCAAAATGGTTGACTTGCTGGCTGTATGCCTCCATCAATTCATCGAAGGAATGGAAACTGTCAGGATTCCCGGTATGAAGGCCGATCTGTTTTTCCGTTCCCGGGTCAAAACCATCGTGAAGGGTGATCTCCAATATTTTGGTCAGGTTGAAATATCCGCTCAGGATGTATGCCTCAGTCCCGAAAGCGCCCGTTTCAACGCATCCGCTTGCGCCGCCATTGCGGGCATCAACAACATCCTTTCCCTGTCGCATCAGTTCCTGGACGATGGCATCCGTATTGAAGCAGGAGGGTTGCCCAAATCCGGTTTTAATGATTTTCAATGCCCGGTGGATGAAATTATCGGGACTTTTCTTACTGATCTGTACCATGGAGCTGGGTTGCAGAAGCCGCATCTCTTCAATCACATCGAGCAGGATGAAGGAAAGCTCGTTCACCGCATCGGAACCATCGGGTTTGACGCCACCCATGTTGATCAGGGCAAAATCGGTGTAAGTATTGCTTTCGAGCGCTGTGACGCCAATCTTTGGAGGGGCCGGGTGATTGTTGAATTTGACCCAGAAACTTTGTAATAATTCAACAGCTTTTTCCTTCGTAAGGGTTCCCTTATGAAGATCCTTTGTATAAAACGGATACAGATGCTGATCAAGTCTTCCGGGGTTGAAAGAGTCCCAGGGATTGACTTCTGTTATGACACACAGATGAACAAACCAATAGTATTGTAACGCTTCATGGAATGTCGCGGGGGCATGGGCCGGGACGTTTCTGCAGATGTTTGCAAGATCCAGAAGCTCTTCTTTGGTGTGATGGATAACAGATGCCGGATGGCGGATAGCGGAAGAATGGGCCAGGGCTTCGAGTTCATCAGCATAACGGTTAGCGAACATGATGATGGCATTTGCCGCGATCTCCATGGCTTTCAGTTCTTCCTGTTTCTCGTAGGCATAAGGGTCATTAATAAAATCGAGTTGCGCGTATGACTTGTGGATATTGTCAATAATATCCAGCATCCCTTCACCATAGATTTTATTCCCGCCCACCGTATGGCCCGGACCACGTTGTTCCTGGAATTCGGTAAAAATACCAGCATTGTAAGCATCGTGCCATTCCGAGGGCAAAGCGCGCATGATACGGTCGCGGTTGCTTTTTCCCTGCCAGTAAGGAATAATCTTTTCCCGGTAAATCTTTTTTGTTTCTTCGTCCACTTTATAGGAAACCTTGGGACGCGAATCGAGAATTTCAAGATCCCGGATGGAGTGGACCGTGATTTCAGGGTAGGTTGACACCGCTTTTGGGGCTGGTCCCCGTTCACCGACAATGAGTTCTCCCTGATTAATGCACAAATGCTTATGCATTAAAATGTATCGTAATGTAAGCGCGCGCATGACAGGGATAGAAACTTCGCGGTCAGCGCCCGATTGATAAAAATCGGTGACCAGCGATGCCCGTTCGGTTGAAATATGGTTAATAGCCTTGAGGCTTTGTTCCCTCAGAAATTTAATACGATCGGTCATCCATCAGTAAATGTTGAAAATCAATAGACAAGTCCACTCAGAATACTATTTTTCACCGCACAGATCATTAAGGCATGACGCGGCCAAGACGGAAGATCAATCCTCCTGTAAAGCCGAACTGGACCAGTGTGGAAGTCAGGGTAACCGTACTTCCCGAGCCTCCGGGCCCGAAATAGAACATATAGCCGGCGCCCTGGATGGGCATATATAACTGGGCCTGTAAACGCAAACCGATGCGTTTGGAGAAATATAGTTTGGCGCCTCCAAGAAGCCCGACCGAGAAAAACCATTGGTCATTATATTCTCCTTTAGGGGCAGTCAGGCATCCGCCGATGTTAGCTCCGACAAAAGGTGAAAGGAGTTTGTTGATCCTGAAATTCTGGGTCCCGCCAACCTGGAAATAATTAATACTTAACGGGACTTCTTCATAATTATAACCTATGGCATTGATCTCTGCGCGGGTATCGCTCCTGTTATAGATCAGGTCAAGGTCAACAGATGGAGTGATCCCAATGTTGACCATAGCCCCGTACTGGCCATTGCCGATCAAGCGTAGATTCCCGTTGGAGGCATACCAGGTGGATGGAAAAACATATCCTCCGAAAGGAGTGATTTCAACGGTTTGAGAAATCAGTACAAAGGGCGCCAGGACCAGCAGACAAAGTGATAAGTAAATTTTTTTCATATAGGTTAGTATTAATGGTTTGAATGGCGAAATTAATAATATTCTTCTAAAACATTTTATTTTGACCGGGATTCAGCGCTGATTTTAATGACTACCGCTTCGCTGGCTGCCAAACTTTTCCTGAGGCCGGGGGGAACCGAAATGACCAAATGGCCCTTCAGGCGTTTTCCCTGAAGCCGTTTGTTTAATGCCAGTAAACTCACCTTGATTTTTCCCGGGAGATCGATCAGCAACCCGATCTGTGCAGGTATTTCTTTTTCGTCCGGATCAGGAAGATAAATGGCATAAATGGTTTGATCCCCCTTTGCCGTGTACGCAATCTTCCCATCCTGATATGGTTCAACCGGAACAGTCCCATAAATTGCTTCCCCGTTTTCGCGGAGCCATTTACCCATGCTACTCAGGCGATCATACACCGCCGGCTCAAACTCACCGGCGCCATTGGGGCCTATACCCAGCAGTAAGTTTCCTCCTTTTGCTACAATTTTAACCAATAGCTGGATCAATTCCTTTGCCGGTTTATATTGGTCTCCCGGCACCCATCCCCAGGCGTTGCCCATCGTGATACAGCTCTCCCAGGGAATGGCCAGCGCTTTTTCCGGTATTTTCTGTTCCGGGGTAAGATAATTTTCGTAAGGACCTCCCACCCAGCGATCAACGACCAGCATGCCCGGTTGTTTTGTACGCGCCCGCTGAGCAATCGTTTTCATATCAAGATCCATATCATAGGGATATTTGCAATACTCTGCAATTTTTGGGGTGATGGAAGAGAATGGCAGCACCCAGCAACCATCCAGCCATAAAATATCGAGTTTACCATAATCCGAGGTGATCTCATTGATTTGTTGCCGGGTGTAATCCACATATTTTTTCCACCGATCCGGATGCCGTGTAATATCGTAATTGGGATTCCGGTCTTTGGGTGGATTGGCGGGCCACCAGAAATAAGGGGTCGTCCAGTCTGGTTTGGAAAAATATGCGCCAACAGCCAACCCTTCATTCCGGAATGCATCAAAGGCAGCTTTGGCCAGGTCCGCGTTTCTGTTAACCGAATAAGGACATCCTTTATCGGTTGTTTTGAAATCCGTGAACTGGCTATCAAAAAGGCAGAAACCATCATGGTGCTTTGTGGTAAAAATGACATACCGGGCTCCTGATCCATGAATGGTTTTTGCCCATTTGGCAGGATTAAAATCCACCGGGTTAAAAATTGCTTTGGTATTCCGGTAGTGTGTTGCATAAGCGAAATAATCATCAAATCCTTTCCGCTCAACCCAATCTTCCGGACAAAGGCCCCATGATTCTATGTCTCCCAGTTGAGAGTATAATCCGAAATGGATGATGATACCGAATTTATATCCCTGCCAAAGTTTCAGGTTGTTCAAAACGCCCGGTTCTGACGGCCAGATATAGGATTCGTCCGCTACAGGTTTTATCACGGTCAGGATTTCCCGCAGACGGATATCTTTTGAGGAGGTCCCGATCAGTAGCCTGAATTCTCCGGGTTCCACCACATGCTCCATCTCTTGATCAACCATTGCCAGAAGTGAAGGTGTAATCCGGAATTCAACTTTTTTACTTTCACCGGGTCCCAGATGGATGCGCGTAAAACCCTTCAACTCCCTCGCGGGCCGCGCAACCGATGATAAAACATCCTGAATGTATAGCTGAACTACTTCATCTCCTGGAAATTTACCCGTATTTTTAATGGTAAAGCTGAGGGTGGTCGAATCATCAGGATGGATCCGCGGCTTTGCTAAAAGCGGGTCCTGATAGTCGAAATTGGTATAACTCAAACCATACCCAAAAGGAAATAACGCTTCACCGGTAAGATCCGTATAATCATCCGAGCGACCGGTTGGCAGGTGGTTGTATAACAAAGGCAACTGCCCTTCAGCCATCGGGAATGCAATGGGAAGCCTTCCCGCCGGGTTATAATCACCGGCCAACACTCTGGCAACGGCATCACCACCCCGTTCACCCGGATACCATACATCCAGAACCGAAGAAACGTTCATTAACCAGGAATTCATCGTAATTGCGCTACCGCCAACCAGGATCACCACAACCGGTTTCCCGGTTGCCGCAACCTTATTGATCAGCTCTTCCTGGTGGCCGGGTAATCCAAGAAACGCTCGGTCGCGGCCTTCGCCTTCTTCAATACCAACCGTTACGATAGCAACATCACTTTGATTAACCAGGTCCACAGCTTTCTGGATTTCATTTTCCCACTCATCGATAACGCCTGCATTCCATATCAACCGCATTCTCCCCGAACCAGTGGTCTCAAAATATTCGATGCGGATGCTATACTTTCTGTTTTTTTCAAATCGGTAATCTACCAGGGTCGAAGCAAACGATTTCTTATTCCAGTTATCGATCAGCAGGGAATCATCCAGGTATAGCCGGTAACCATCATTTCCTTCAATCCCAATTTTAACAGAACCTGTCACCGGTGAATGAAGAAATCCCGTCCACCGTATAGAGTACCAATCATAATTTATTCCGGGGCCCGGCTGATATAAGGCCCACCTGAAACTGATCTCCGGATCGGTCCTCACCAGGACAGGGTTACCACTTATATCGCGGGAATTGAAGTATTCACCCTGCAATCCATGTAAAGCTCCATCCGCCGGTGAAGGCATCAAACAATTTGAAGGTACCGTGATATAAGTTACCGGACTTCTGCCACAACCTGGTTCATAGCGGACGACGGCCGGATCTCCGAATCTTTTCTTTATTCCGTCAAGAATGCTGACTTTCTCGCTGGAAGGGCCACTGTAGCCACCCGTCCTGGCTTCCACAGCTTCCGGCCCGATGACAGCGATCCTGGTATAAGCGCCTGATAAGGGTAAAAGCTGATCCTTATTTTTCAGTAAAACGATGGCTTTTTCGGCAGCTTCCAGCGCCAATTCCTTATTTAAACCGGGGTTGTCATAACTGGTTCCCGGTTCCGGATCGCAGTATGGATTGTCGAAGAGGCCCAGTTTGAATTTCGCCCGGAGGACGCGGGCAACAGCGCTGTCAATATCTTTTCCCGGAATCCGCCCATCCAGATAAGCGGGCAGAAAAAGAGTGGCATGATCGAAATCAGTCTGAAAAAGGACATCCTGCCCGTTCTTCATCGCCTGGATGCCCGCATCAGGGTAATCCAGGGCTGTTTTATGCAACAGGTTTGCCCCACCGGTAGCTCCGGCATCAGAAATAACAAATCCCTCAAATTTCCAATCTCCCTTTAGTTTTTTACGCAACAACCATTCATTTGATGAGCAGGGCCGTCCATCAAGCGAATTATAGGCAGTCATAACGGAACCTGCGCCACCCCTTGAAATGCATGCTTTGAAAGGAGGAAAATACAGGTTCTCAAGCAACCGTTCGTTAGCGTTGACAGGATAGCTGTCCCGTCCGCCATCCCCGGAATTGGCCACAAAATGTTTGGGTGTGGCAATGACCCCTGCATGTTCAAATTCCGTTATATATGAGACTCCCATTTCAGAACATAAAAACGGATCTTCCCCATACGTTTCTTCCGTCCGGCCCCAACGGGGGTCGGTTGCGACATTCACAACCGGTGAAAGGATCTGCCGGATTCCCTGGCGCCTGGTTTCCTTTGCAATGGCGCCGGCAACGCGATGCATTAATCCGGTATCGAAGGTTGCAGCCAGGCCAATAGACTGTGGAAAAATGGTCGCTCCCTTTTTGCATAATCCATGTAACGCTTCCTCGAAAAAAATAACCGGGATGCCAAGTCTTGTTTTTTCAACAAAATATCGTTGGATTTCATTCATCCTCAAGGTCAGCTCCCTGGCGTCTCCCCGGAGCGCCGGAGGAATGTTCAATTTGTCCCTTTCTGTCGGATCCATGGATAACCCACCCTGAAAACCAAATACCCCTTTCTGATATTTCGATTTATCCCGTGACAGGTCTTCCGTAAGCATGAATAACTGCCAGAATTTTTCTTCCGGGGTCATTCTTGACAGAAGATCTTTTACCCTCGCATTGACCGGGAGGCCCGGATTTTTATAATCAATAGAATCGGTATATTTTCCTGGTGTCGGGTTATCCGTTGCGGTTGTGGCCGGATTTTGCACGGATGCTGAAGAGGTGAAACTAAAAATGCTAAAGACACAAAAAACAATGATTAATGGGAGATTTTTCATGGATAAATTATTTCATCCTTCCTTATTATTAATCTTTAATTATCAATTTATTATCCACCAATGCTCACCATTCCGCCAATGCTTTCAAATTCTGCTTTCAGGGGGATCAGATCTTCTTTTTTCAGGTCGGGCAATTCTTCCAGTTTATTTTGCTTACAAAACCTCATGTATTTTTCTTTGGCAAGGGAATGATAGGGAAGCAGATGGATTTCAGTTTGCATCATTGACCCGGTGGTCAATGACCGGATAAAATCTTTCATCAACCGGATATTTTCCGGGGTATCGGTTATCCCGGGTATTATGGGAACGCGCAAAATGACATTTTTCTTTTTCTTAAAAAGGGCAGCCAGGTTACGAAGTATCGACTGGTTTGAAACGCCGGTATAATGTTTATGAAGTTCGCTATCCATTAACTTCAGGTCATATAAAAACAGGTCCGGCAGATCGGCAATAGAGTCAAATGTGCCTGGGGCGGCATACCCGGAAGTATCCAGTGCGGTGTGAATCCCTTTTTGCTTACAGGCTTTCAAAAGCCCGGATAAAAAAGGCCCCTGCATCAGTGGCTCGCCCCCGGATACAGTAACACCGCCTCCGGATTCATCATAAAACATCTGATCCTGGGCAATTTCCTTTAGTACTTCATCCACAGACATGAAAGTTCCGGTAATTTCCGTCCTCTGAAAACGTTCTCCTGCCAGGATCAGGTTCCGGATTGATGTTTCGGATTTGAAATCCTGGCTTTCAGGATTATGACACCACCAGCAGGATAACGGACAACCCTTGAAGAAAACCGTCGTTCTAATGCCGGGTCCGTCATTTACACAAAATCGCCTGACTTCGAAGATCAGTCCTTTAATCACAATAAAACAGGATCATTTTTGAAATGGCATCCTGACAGACAGGACAAAATCCAGGGGCTTCATTGCTTTTCATCCGGCAATCCATTGTTGGGCTGAAAATACCTTTTGACAGATAGCCTCCGCCTTCGAACGCGCCAACCGTTTTATTATACTTGGCATCTTTTGGAGTGGGGATGGGGGTTTCGGGAGATATCATCTTCTTCCACTTAGCGTTAAAATTTACTTTGGTCGTGATATTGGGCTCCCATGGCTCAAATTTCAGGTTGTAGAAATCAGAATAGGTAACTTCGGAAGCATAATATTCATCAGCCAATCCTGCAAATGAGTGGCCAAACTCATGGATTAAGACCAACGTTGAATATTGGTTATCAACTGTACTTTCACAATAATGATTATAAAATCCGCCACCGCCATACCGTTTACTGTTAACCAAAACAATGACTGCATCATAGGGAACGTTGGCGGCAGCATCATAAATTGATTTTGTGTCAAAAGTGGTCATATAACGGTCCATGTCAAACGTATAAAAGCTACTGTGGATACTGGTATTCACAAAAATATCTTTTCCCGGGATGGTCACACCGGCCTCATCAGAAGGCGCTTCAATCGCGTAGAAATTGAATTTATCGGTATATTTCGAATAGGGTTCGACCGAGAGGATATAATCGCTGAGCCGGCTGGCATCATTCCTGAATTTTTCCATATCCCCGGCAGTATAACCTTCAGCTATAAAGGCGATATCTACATGGGTGGCGGGATCACCCGTTTCCCTGATCTTTGTTACTTTCAATGGATGGATGTTTTCGCGGTTGATAAAGTAATCGGAGGGATTGATGTACCGGTCGAAAATGACTTCAAATGCATTTGTAGCGTAAGATCTCTTTTCAATGACAAACCGGATGGTGTTTTTCGGGAATGGCAATACTGCCGTCATTGGAAATGCCCGTTTCATCTTTTTGGCTTCATCCGTTCCTTTCCATTCCTGAAACAGGGAACTGAAACCCCTTGAGTAAATGAGTTTTTTGGAAGCAGAATCATAGGCCGAATACCGGTATGTTCCATAGTTAAAAGGATCTATGGTATTATCATGGGGCCCTCCCCAGAATGGTTCCTGTCGCATATCACGGAAATAAGCAATTTCCGTCTTCGAATCCCCGGCAAGAAAATAGTCTATCCTCAGTGTCTTTTGAACAAAGTATTTGTCAAATTCACCAGATGGGCCTGCTCCTTGAGCAACAGTCTGTGACTGTGCTACTTTCCCCGGAATAAAAGTGCCTTTATTTTGAGCGTTTACAAGAATGGAAGAGGTCAATAAAAACGCTGCAAGAAGAAAAAGTCCTTTTTTACGTAAATTCATATATCCTGGTTTTATTGGTTTAACAGTAGTAGGTGTAAATAATCTGTAAAAGTACCAACTTTCTTTTTTATTTCATCGGATCTTCCGGGATCCTTCGTTCATATATTGGTTTTTAAAGGAAGATCATATCAATCTGTTTAAGGATGATTTGAACTGGGGCGATGACCATGCCTCCAAGCATTAGGGAACATCCGAAGATCATCCATCCTGTCTGCTATTCTATGCTGATTTCATCCACGAATATCCAGGCTTTTTTACCTGCGCCTGGATGCCAGTCCGGGCAAATACCCCTGTTTTTTGCCACGACTTTGATGTACCTGATTTTTTCTCCTTTCAGATCGAGGCTGAAATCTTTGGTCAGCGTTCCTTCTTCCTTTTCCGGGACATCGTTCATCACGGTCCCTTCAATCTTGAAGTTGGACCCGTCAGTCGAAGAATAAAAGGAAACTTCAACCGGCATGAAGATCCATGCACTTTGTTGTTGGTAACATCCCAAAGCCACTTTTTTCACCGGTTGTCCGGAACCAAGATCAACAATGGCGTCGAGGCCAACACCTTCATAACCTTGCCATTTGCCCGTCCTGAAATCGTCGCCGCCGCGCGAAAAATCGATCAGGGCAAGATCGCCCCCGGCTGAATATTGACCGGTATATCTGGTATTCAAGGTAATCTTCCTGTTTTCGGGGATTTTAATGAACCGGGCTTCTATAGGAAAGCTTTTCGGCATATCCGGTTTATAAGCAATGGCTTTCAGGGTAGTGGTTTTCTTGAATTTAAAAGGCCGTTGATAAACAGAAGATTTGAATGTTGGTTCGGAATTGTCAAGGGTGTATAAAATATAAGCGCTTTCGATCGGGCAGGAGAGTGAAACCAAAGTAGAATCAATGAAGGTAGGTTGCCCAAGGTCGATAGATGGCGCAGGGACGATCAGGTAATCGGAAATGCGGGAAGGTGGCGCTGTATTCACTCCGATACCCCAGGCCTTATTAGGAGTGGGGCCCATGGTAAAAGCCAATTCGCCGCCTCCCATGATTTCATCGTTGGTAATATAACACCTCGAAAAAGGTTTACCGTTTAAGGAAGCGGACTGGATATAATAATTTTGACCGCTAGTATATTTTGCCCTCACCGAGAAGGTCTTACCATTTCCTAAACGGATGGTCACATTCGGAAAGATTGGCGGTCCGATGGCATAGGTATTGGAACCAGGGGTGACCGGATAAAAGCCACAGGCGCTGAATATATACCAGGCTGACATCTGTCCGCAATCTTCGTTGCCGATCAATCCATCGGGTTTGTTTGTATAAAAATCCTTGCAGATCCGATGCACCATCTCTTGTGTTTTCCAGGGTTGAACAACATAGTCATAAAGATAGGCCATGTGATGACTGGGTTCATTCCCATGAGCATACTGACCGATCAACCCGGTAATATCCGACTGTTCACGTCCCGTGGTTTTAGAGTCGGTGGAAAAAAGCTCATCCAGCTTTTTGGCGAACTGTTCGCGCCCACCCATAAGGGCCATTAGGACTTCCAGATCCTGAGGCACATAAAAAGTATATTGCCAGGCATTGGCTTCGGTGTAATTGAAATTCACTTCGGCAGGATCAAAAGGGCTGAACCATGTTTCGTTCGATTTAGCCCGCATAAAACCTGTCATCCGGTCAAACAAGTATTTGTAATACTGGGCCCTGCGGATAAATTCCTTGTAATCTTCCTGTTGCCCCATAGCCTTTGCCATCCTGGCAATACACCAGTCATCATAGGCATATTCCAACGTTTTCGATACCGATTCCCCTTCTTTGTCCGAAGGAATATATCCTTTGGTTTGATAATACTTCAACCCAAGGCGCGACTGTTTGGCGCTATGCTTCATGGCTTCCAACGCTTTCAGTGTATCGTATCCCTTGATTCCCTTTAAAAAGGCATCGGCAATGACCGATACAGAATGATAACCGATCATACACCCGGTTTCGTTCGAAGAGAGTTCCCAAACCGGAAGCATTCCTCCTTCTTCATACTGCCGCAGGAATGTCCTGATGAAATCGTTTGTCCGTTTTGGTTCGATAAGGGTGTACAGCGGATTTGCCGCCCGGTAAGTGTCCCATAATGAAAATACCGTATAATAATCGAACCCGTCAGTCTGATGAACCTTCAGGTCCCTTCCGCGATATTTTCCATCCACATCATTGTATATATTCGGCTGAAGCATGGTATGATACAGGGCGGTATAAAAAGTGGTACGCTGATCCACCGTTCCGCCATCGACCATCATCTTGCTTAATTCTTCATTCCACAGCCTGATTGCCTGATCCCGCACTGCATCAAAATCCCAGCCTGAAATTTCCGTCTCCAGGTTTTTTCGCGCTCCTTCAATGCTGACTCCCGAAATGGCTACTTTAACCAATATTTTTTCACCCTGGGTAGTTGTAAAAGTAAAAAAGGACTTCAGATCGGTACCCGTCGCTTCACGGATACCAGTCTGTACCTGGTCATACAATGCCAATGAGAACGAGGTGAAGGGTTTTGAAAATTGAGCGACAAAATAAATCATTTGTTTTTCAGCCCATTCCTGCGAAATCCGGTACCCCTCGATCTCATTATTACCGACGACCTTGATTCCCGATTCCAGGACCTTGTCGCGGTGTTTCAGATCAAAGACGATGTTTGCCTGGCTGGTTGCAGGAAAGGTATAGCGATGGATCCCAACGCGGGCAGTAGCTGTCAATTCAACCTGGATTTTACCGGGAAGATCCACTTTGTAGTACCCGGGAGATGGCTTTTCATCGGTTTTTTTAAAGGTTGAAGCATATCCGTATTTGGCCAGATGGACAGTTCCGTTAACCGGCATGACGAGGATATCACCATAATCGGAACATCCGGTGCCGCTAAGATGGGTGTGACTGAATCCATATATGACAGAATCGGAATAATGATAACCCGAACATCCGTCCCATCCTTCGAGCCGGGTATCAGGGCTTAACTGAACCATTCCAAAAGGGACGCTGACGCCCGGGTAAGTATGTCCATGCCCTCCGGTCCCAATAAATGGATTTACAAATTCAACCAGATTGACAGGTTGCTGGCCCTGACAATAAACCCCTGATATAATTATAGATACAAAAGCAAGCAGACGAATATTCTTCATGGTATTCCCTTAGTATGAGTTAACAAGCGATTTGATTTCTATCAAAGAGCCAGGATTCAGGTTCTTTCCCGGTGTCATAAAAGTCACAATATAGGTTTTACCGGGCAACATATCGAAATAATTGTCCGAAAAATCTCCCGGATGTGTGGAAAAGAGATAAACGTTTTTCACGAGTTTATCGGAACTAAGACGGATTTCATATCCTTCAGGAGTCCCTGATACCTTTTTTACAATATCCGGAACCGGTAATTTCAGGTCTTTCGGAGCTGAAAAATACAGGAAACTTTGGTTGGCGCGTTCATCACTTTCGCCAAATGAAGCAGTGAACACAAGGGTTCCAGGATCGATCCCTTGTAACAGATCCTTTTTTGAAATGGCGTAAAACTTACCGGATGCGTTTTTCCCGATAACAACCGGAACCGATATGTCCTTGTACACCTTGCCTCTAAAATCCATCAATTGAAGATGAAGGTTTTTTGCCACTGCTTCCTTCAAATCGGAAGTAATATAGACGTTGATTTGGTCGTTTTCTTCAAGAGGGATGATCAGAAGAGGATCAAACAAACGACGCGCTTCATAATATAATGCTTTTTTATGCCCATAATAATCGATGGAAGACCAGGAAGTTACCGGCCAGCAATCGTTCAACTGCCAGAAAAGGGTCCCCATACATACCGGTTTTGCTTTCCGGTGTGCCTGGATGGCAATCCGCATCCCGTCGGCCTGGAGGAGTTGGCTGACATAACCGTACATCCTGAAATCAGTGGGTTCCCGGTAATCGCGAAGCATATATTCTTTAATGGTTTCATAACCAACCGGATGTTTCTGATGGGCTTTCATCACCGGTGAAAGAAGCTGCCGGTCATCAGGCAGGGTAAATTTCATGATCGTGGCAAAATCCGGGAAACCCTGGAAACCATATTCCGACACAAAACGCCCGACTTTCTTTTTATACATGGTGAAGGGTTCTTTTCCCCACCAGACACCCCAGTAATGTGAATCGCCTTCTTTCATGCTGACAGACCGTCCCCATCCATGTAATGGGGAGGTGGAAATATACGGCCGTTCCGGATCGAAGCGCTGGATCACCTGGGGTAGGATAGACTCAAAAATAGTTTTGTAAGCATGGTAAATTGTTGCCGAATCAACAGCCGAATATTTATATTGACCCTGCCAACCCCAGTTTTTCCATCCTTCATCAATTTCATTATTGCCACACCATAAAGCCATGCAAGGATGAGAACGGAGCCGGATCACATTTTCGATGGCCTCGGCCTTAACATTTTCAAGAAAGGCCTCGTTACCGGGATACATGGCACATGCAAACATAAAATCCTGCCAGATAAGGATCCCGTTCTCATCACAGAGATCATAGAAAACATCCTTTTCATAAACCCCGCCACCCCATACGCGTAACATATTCATGTTTGCACCCTTCACATCTCTGATGAGCTCCCGGTAAGTTGAATCTGAAACACGGGGAAGGAAATTATCCGGGGGGATATAGTTGGCCCCTTTCATAAAAACCGGGAGGCCATTCACTTTAAAATAAAACGATTTTCCAATAGAATCCGGTCCCGTGACCAACTCAATTGTCCTAAGCCCGATCCGTTGGCTCCCTTTATCTACCATTTTTTGACCGGAATAAATTTCATATCCAATCCAATAAAGATTGGGATTTCCCAATCCGTTTGGCCACCACCAGCGGGGATGCGGTATTTGAAAGTGACAACGAAATAACGTATTCCCATCCTTTACCGGATATAATTGCCTTAGGATTTCGACTGAATCGATGAATACCCGCAGTTGCAGCGAATCCGAGATATCTGAAAGAATATTAAACTCACCGGTCATCCGGGCGACAGAATCGGTCAGTTTTTCCTGGATAAACCTCACATCGCATATCCTGGCATCATCCCATAAACGGATATTGATTGGCCGCCAGATGCCACTGGTGATAAAAGTCGGGCCCCAATCCCAACCAAAATGACAGGCAGCTTTCCTGCAAACCACCTTTTCGTCACCGGGCAAACGATAAGGAAGTTTTGCATAACGCGCTTTGTTTTCAGAAATAACAGAGGGAAACGCGATCCGGAGGTTATTTACTCCGGGATGTAAAAAACGCCGGATATCTACCGACCATTCCCGGAACATATTGTCTGCTTCGAGAATCAGTGAGTCGTTCAGGAATAGTTTGGCGTATGTATCCAATCCACTGCAAACCAGCTCAATGTGTTTTCTGGAAAGATCTGGGTTTTTGATATTGAAGACCTTTTTATATTCCCATCCTGTTTCTCCGATCCATTGAAGTTTCGTTTCATTGTCCCGGTAAAAAGGATCCGGGATCATGCTGTTGTTCAACAGATCCAGGTGAACGACACCCGGTACGTGCGCCGGCGACCAGTTTGTGGCCCCTGTCTGCCGGAATTGCCAATCCCCACCGAGATCGATGGTTTTAATTTCCTGCGAAAAGAGGGCAGGAAAAATGAAAAGAAAGAGCCCTGTAAGGGCTTTATGAAGATGTCTGATCATAAATCTGAATAAAATACAAAAGTAACCATTCGTTGTCAGGAGTAAAAATTTTGTTTAATTTAGTCATCGAATAAATAACCTGATCGATGAACCTGAACAATCTTTTCGAACAATTTTTTGCCCTGTATGGCAACCCTGATGAAAAACCCCGTGTATTCTTTGCTCCCGGGAGGGTTAACCTGATCGGTGAGCATACCGATTATAACGGGGGATTTGTGCTCCCCTGTGCGTTACAATATGGGACTTACCTGTTGATCAGACCATCAGGAAAGGAGGTCATTAAGTTTGCTTCTACCAACTTTGAATTCCGTTGTGAAATAGGACTTAATGACATTTCTGCCAAGGTTAATGACCAATGGGTGAACTATCCCCTGGGGATAATGGACCAGCTCAGGCAAATGAATGTTTCCCTTCGCGGCTTTGAGATGCTTTATTCAGGCGACATTCCCAACAACGCCGGATTGTCTTCCTCGGCATCCATCGAAATGGTGACGGCTTATGCCCTGGCGACCGTTCTCCGGATGACGGAACTATCCATGATGGATCTGGTAAAGTTATCGCAGCGGGCCGAAAATCAATTTGTCGGGGTGAATTGCGGGATCATGGACCAGTTTGCAGTCGGGATGGGAGTGAAAGACCATGCTTTATTCCTGAATTGTCAAACCCTCGAGTATAAAACCATCCCCATCCGGCTGGATGGGTTTACACTGATCATAGCCAATACCAATAAAAAAAGGGGACTTGCCGGATCAAAATACAACGAAAGGGTGACTGAATGTCAACTTGCGGTGACTTATCTGAATCCCATAATTCCGCTGTCAAAACTTGGGGATATTAGTTTCATGCAATTTTATAAAATCCAGGATCAGATCCCCGATGAGCTGGTCCGTAAACGCGCCCGCCATGTGATCTCCGAAAATCAGCGTGTGCTGAATGCCGTAAGTTGCCTTCATAAAGGAGACCTTGCCGGGTTTGGCGCACTGATGAATGCCTCACACGAATCGTTACGCGATAATTATGAAGTGACCGGATTTGAGTTGGACACCCTGGTTGAAGAAGCGCAGAAAGTCAATGGCGTTATTGGGGCAAGGATGACGGGAGCTGGATTTGGAGGTTGTACGGTAAACCTGGTCCGTAACAATGTGGTGGAGGGGTTCATGGAAAGGGTAGGGACAGGATATGAATGTAAAACAGGGATCAAACCCACTTTCTACCACGCTGAAATTTCCAACGGGACCAGGGAAATCCTGATTAATAATTAACCATCAGGGATTTATAATTCTTACCTATAACAATATTGTATTGTACTTCTAAAATCGTTATCCTATATGAGCCACAAGAAAGATAAACCAAAAGAAAAAGAGGTAAAAACCAGGAAAAAGGATAATCCGGATCCTGATCCCACCGGGGAAAGCAGAAGCCATCCGGGTCTTCAGGATCCGGAAGATGAAGGCCGGGATAAACTCCCAAGCCGATATTATGAGCAGGAGTTAGCTAAACTTCAGGTCGAGCTCGTGCGACTTCAGGAGTGGATCAAATACAAAGGGTTGAGGGTCGTTGTCCTGTTCGAAGGCCGGGATGCCGCCGGAAAAGGCGGAGCCATAAAACGGATCACGGAGTCGCTCAACCCTCGCGTTTGCCGTGTTATCGCGCTTGGAGTCCCGACCGAAAAGGAGAAGACACAATGGTATTTTCAACGTTATGTGCCCTATCTTCCGGCTGCAGGCGAAATGGTCCTTTTCGATCGTAGCTGGTACAACCGGGCAGGAGTAGAACGCGTTATGGGATTTTGTACGGATGCCGAATACTGGGATTTCTTAAGGTCATGCCCCAATTTTGAAACCATGCTCATCCGTTCCGGGACCATCATGATAAAATACTGGTTTTCGGTTAGCGATAAAGAGCAGGAAAAACGTTTTCTGCAACGGATCCAGGATCCCACCCGCCGATGGAAAATCAGTCCGATGGATGTTGAATCCAGGACAAAATGGATCGAATATTCAAAAGCAAAAGATGAAATGTTTGCTTATACCGATACCAAACAATCACCCTGGTTTGTTGTGGAAGCAGATGATAAAAGACGCGCCAGGTTAAATTGTATCAACCATTTATTGTCGATGATCCCGGTTGAAGATGTACCAAGGGAACCCATCATCCTTCCTCCACTCGAAAAAGATAAAGCCTACGTGAGGCCGCCCATGACCGAACAAACGTTTGTCCCGAATAAATATTAATCTGCTGCCCGCTCCGTGAATATTTTTATTTCAGGACTGAGAATTTATAGATGGTAGTTTCATTGTAAGTCTTCCCGGGATATAATATTGTATTGGGGAAAGCCGGTTGGTTGGGAGAATCCGGGAAATGCTGGGTTTCGAAACACACCCCGTAATGTTGCAGATATTTTTTACCGCCTTTTCCGACCATTGAACCATCCAGGAAATTACCGGTATAAAACTGAACGCCTGGTTGGGTCGTTCTTATCTCCACCTGACGCCCAGTCCGAGGATCATAAATCTGGGCTGCCAGGGCCAGTTCGCCTGGATTTTTCCGTAATACATAATTATGGTCATATCCCCCCTTTACCTTGCCAATACCAGCGCCGATTGCAACGGAAGTATTGAAATCCATGGCAGTCCCCCTCACATAAGGAAGCTTTCCGGTCGGGATCAGCTCGTCATTAACTTCGGTAAACTGATCGGCGTAAATGCTCACAATGTTTCCAAGGACATTGGTATCAGCTTCACTCAGGTTAAAATAGGTATGATTACAGATATTAACAGGCGTTGCTTTATCTGTTGTCGCTTCAATGTGTAATCCCAACTCATTGTTGTTATTAAGGGTATATACCACCTTTACTTTTAAGTTACCGGGGTATCCTTCCTCGCCGTCCTTGCTGAGATAAGTAAGGACCAGTCCAGCGCTTGTAGAATCCTTCAACATTTCAGCATCCCAGACCACTTTGTCAAATCCTTTTATCCCGCCATGAAGTGAATTATTGCCATTGTTAACAGCCAGTTTATAGGTCTTTCCATCAAGGGTGAAATGCCCTTTGGCGATCCGGTTACCATATCGTCCGACAATGGCGCCGAAATAGGGCGAGTTGGCAATATAACTGCTCAAACTATCGTAACCCAATACAATATCGCCACTCTTACCGTTTTTATCCGGCATCTTAATAGATGTAATTATGCCTCCGTAATTGGTTATTTTCACTGTAAGCCCATTTATGTTATGCAGGGTAAATAAATAGACCGCTTTGTTGTCAACTGTTCCAAAAGATGTTTTCATAACAGATAAAATTAATGAATCATGATTATCATCATTTCCGATATCAACACTCACATTGACAGGCCCATGACAAGAGATAAGAAATACAATAAACGTCCATAAAAATACTATCCTTAAAATCTGTTTCATGGTTCGGATATTTGAATTCCTTACAAACGTAAAGAAATTTTGAAGATCAGAAAGAATAATCTTGCTATTTTTACAACCCCTAAGATAACTGTTTATCTGATTCATGATATGCCCTCCGGCTTAACGAACAAAGTAATCCTCGTAACAGGCGCTTCCGGTGGTATAGGCTCTGCCGCCGCGCTGGCATTCAACCAGGCTGGCGCAAAAGTAGCCATTACATCCCGACGGAAGGAAAAGCTTGACCAGCTTGCCCGGCAGATGAAGGATCCACTTGTGGTACCGGCTGACCTCAGTTCTCCGGAACAATCTGTCGATACTATCCGCCAGGTGATTGAACATTTTGGGAGGATTGATGTTTTGGTGAACAATGCAGCCAGCATTATCGTAACGACCGCCGATACCGTTACCCCAGCCGATCTGTTACAGGCTTTTTCAACAAACCTTATTGCCCCGGTTGTCGCCACCCAGGAAGCTATCCTTCACATGCGCCGTCAGGGCGGTGGGCATATTATCAATATAGGGTCGCCGGGTTTCATGATGGGGATCCCGTTCTATGCGCCATACGTTTGCTCAAAAGCTGCTTTTTCTGCCTGGACCCGGACCATTCAGGCTGAATGGTCCGGTACAGGGATCCGGATCAGTGAATATTTTCCGGGTTATGTCAGTACCGATTCAAAACCTGAATCCAGGATCGGAGAGGTCGAACAGGATTTTCTGATGGAAAAGAAACAAAATTTTATAACGAAAAAGTTTACCCATCCAAAAACCCCTGACGATGTTGCCCGCGATCTGATACATCTTATTCTAAAGCCCAAACTTCTGATGTATTCTGATCTATCCGTCCGGATTGGAACATTCATCGCCAACTTTCCTAAAATCAGGTTATCCATCGCCAGCCAGATGGCCAAAACAGCCCGTGCAAAGAGAAATCTCATGCCTCATTCCTAACCTCCTAACTCTTTATTGCAATGACCATTCCTCTTAAAGACCGTAAAACCGATTACATCTACATCGGTTTTTTCCTTTTAAACCTGTTTTTTATAACCTACATTGTCGATCTGGAACAACTGGTTATCCGCGATCCGGGAAATTTCATTTATCCTGCCTGGCCTTTACCTTTCCTGGTTGATATGGTACATTGGTGGGGCCTCCAGTTCGATCCTCTTCAATGGTATCGTCCGGTATGGTGGAAAGCTACTATCTGGTTGGATGTCGTCCTTTTTGGCCCTTATTATGCCATGGCCATTTATGCTTTTATCAAAGGAAAAGAATGGATCCGTATCCCGACATTCATCATTATGTCTATTCTTTTCACCAATGTCTTTATCATTTGCAGTGAAGAGATCTTTGGCCCTACACCTGCCAGGAATTTGCCCCTGGTCCTTTTGGCTAACCTCCCCTGGGCGCTCTTTCCTGTTCTTTTGATATGGAAAATGTGGAAAAACGAGCATCCATTTACAAGATCACAGGACTAACAGCATCAATAATGGATCGTTATTTCTCCTGTGTTATTATATTTCAGGAGGTTTTACCGGATTGAATCCAGTCTTGTTTTCATGGCAGCTGCCATTTTCCGGAATTTTTCGAAAGTTGACGGGTCAACCGGGTTGGCTGCCGGTGATTCCAGTTTTAATGGATTGGTGGGGCTGCCATTTTTATACACCCTGAAATCAAGGTGGGCGCCGGTTGATAGGCCACTGCTCCCAACATAACCAATCAGTTCCCCCTGCTTCACCATAGAACCGGATTTCAACCCTTTGGCGTATCCCGATAAATGAGCATAGGTAGAAGTGTAAGTTGAATTATGCCGGATGCTGATAAACCTGCCGTAACCACCATGCCATCCCATCTCGTTGATCCGGCCATCCCCTAACGCGACAACCGGCGTTCCGCGTGGCGCGGCATAGTCCACCCCAAAGTGTGGACGCGCTATCCTCAGGATGGGATGCATACGCGATGCAGTGTATCGGGAACTGATCCTGGAAAATTTCAGGGGCGCTTTTAAAAAGGACCGACGTAAACTTTGACCGGCATTATCGAAATAATCCCCACCTCCAGGCTGGTCATAATAATAGGCATAAAAATCTTTCCCACCGCTCGAAAACACAGCAGCCTGGATACGGTCAACTCCTACCGGTACATTGTCGACAAATAGCTCATCATAGATCACTTTGAAACTGTCCCCTTTCTGCAAACCATAAAAATCTACAGTCCAGCCAAATACATCCGATAAACTCAACCCAAGGTTGATATCCAGGCGATTCTCAAGAAAACAATTCCACAGGGAACTTGTGATGGTCCCCTGCGCTGTCCGGTTGAGCCGCGTAACTTTCTTTTTATCACTGTAAACCCTGAGGGAATCCCGGAAATCATATACGATGAAATCTATTTCATCCATTTCATAGATAAAGTAGAGCAAACGATGAACAGAATCCTTCGATGAAATTTTTGCGTACGTATTTCCTGCCCGGATCTTACGGACATCAAAAATATGACGGGTTTCCCTGGCAATCTTGTCAATGATCTGACCCGAAACATACGGAGCAAGGATAGAGGACAGGTTTTCGTTTAGTGAAACCTCTCCGGTCACCATATCCATGCTGTCGATGTTGATCTTATAAGCTATGTGAGGCTTTCCGGGGGTATTCTTTTCCGGGTTGGCTTTTCTGTATGAGAAAATCATAATGGCCAGGATGACCGTGATCCCGAGGACAATGACAAGGGCTATGATTGTAAGATTACGGAAGGGTAGTTTGTGCATAAAGAAACAATTTTAAATTTGAGCTCACTCCGAAGACTATTTTTCACCTCCAAGAAAACCTTCCAGGTTTGGTTTCAATGGATGTGGTTTTATTATTTGACAGGATCCATGTTCACTAAGACAAAACTGGAAGGTTTGGTTTCAATGGATGTGGTTTTATTATCTGACAAGGGCCATGTTCACTAAGAAAAACCTGGAAGGTTTGGTTTCAATGGATGTGGTTTTATTATCTGACAGGATCCATGTTCACTAAGAAAAAACTGGAAGGTTTGGTCTCAATTCTTCGTAGTAAAATGAAAGATTTGACTTTTCGCAGTTGGCCATATATTTGGTGTTTTTATCTGACTGTAAACATATTTATTAGCAAAAATCCGGAAAATTTGGTCAGCACATCAACACATCAGCACATTATCACATCAACACATCAACACATCAGCACATCAGCACATTATCACATCAACACATTATCACATCAGCACATCAGCACATCAGCACATCAACACATCAGCACATCAGCACATCAGCACATTATCACATCAGCACATTATCCCATTATCATTGCTCAAATGTGATCTTGATATGAACGATCTCCGGCCGGTTACCAAGTCTGACAGGTGGCCCCCAGGTACCGAAACCAGAAGAAACATAAAAATGGGTATTTCCGATTTGCTTATACCCATAACTTAATTCATACATGGCTTTGGGTATGTAACTGAAGGGCCATAACTGTCCGTCGTGAGTATGTCCTGATAATGAAAGATCAATTCCCTGTCTGGCAGCTTTGTCAAGGGAAAAAGGCTGATGATCCATTAAAATAACAGGGTAGGCGTGATCGGCCCCACGAAGGATCTCATTCAATTCTTTCCGTTTCTTCCCGGTAAACCTTGTTTTGTCATGATCATCCCGCCCTGCAAGATAAAACCTGTTATCGATTAATATCATTGAATCCCGCAAAAAATTGATGCCATGTTTCTCAAGATACCTGACCGCAGGTTCAGCGCCCCCAATGTATTCATGATTCCCTGTAACCGCATAAACTCCTAATTTTGACTTTATTCCGGAAAGTGATTTTCCCAGGTCGTTTTTTATTACAGGAGCCAGGTCCTCGTCCACAATATCTCCCACAAATAAAACGATATCGGGATGGAGTGAATTAATGGTTTCAACCAGGCGGGTCGCTTTTCTACGGGCTATCAGGGTCCCCAGGTGGATGTCCGATACCATGGCCACGGATAATGTCCTTTCGCCTTCGACTTTTTTATGGATCACAAGATCAAGGTTTTTAACTACCGGTATCCGGGCGTTGATAAATCCATAAACAACGGTCAGCGCCACCAGTGCAACAGAGACAATGAATACAATGGTTTTTGTTTTCTGATAATTGATATAAAAGAATGCAGGGAACCAATGAAAAAAATAATTGGTTAATCTGGCCAGGTCAACCAGGATCACGACCATAATAAAATAGAGCATGAAAGCCAGCCAGAAGGAACCGATCCAGGTAAGGATCCCGGTCAGGCCACAGGGCCAGGCCCGCTCAAGGATCCGGGCGATGACGAATGCAGAGGCTATGAGCCAGAACGCCAGGGTAAACCAGGACCGCGATGGGCCGCCATGAGGAAAAGCCTGTACGGCCCGTGAAAAAATATAAAAATTGACCAGCCCGTAAATAAGGGTAACAACACTGAAAAAGATAATGAAAAAGCCTGTTTTCATTCGATGGCGCAATCTGATACCGGTGGCAAAGATACAGTTTACTTGGTTTATTTTGTGTACATTTGGCCAGAGAACGGATTGTGAATCCCATTGATATGAAATCCTTTTTGGTATCCATCCTTCTTTTTTTCTTCGCGATCGGGTATCCTCAAGCCCAATCCTCATACCTTGTGACCCATTATACCAGTCAGGAGTATGGGGCCGGTAACCAAAACTGGTCGATCGATACCGATAGCCAGGGTTTTATTTATGTCGCCAACAACAAGGGTTTACTGATGTTCGACGGGGCCCGCTGGAAATTATTCCGGATCCCTGATCAGACTATTATCCGGTCGGTTTCTGTATCAGAAGACAAAAGGATTTACACCGGATCTTATGAGGATTTCGGGTACTGGGAAGAAGATCCGTTTGGGGAATTACAATATCGTTCCCTTAAACCACTTCTGAAAAATTTCACCTTCCACAACGACGAAATCTGGAAGATTGTCAGGCATAAGGGAAAAGTATATTTTCAAAGCTTTTCAGCGCTTTTTGTCTATGATCATAAAAACGTGAAATCTATTCCTGTCCCCTCGACCATTATCTTTCTGTTAAAAGCGGGCGGAAGGTTGTTCGTTCAATCGGTAAATGGAAGTTTGTTTGAACTGGTCAATGACTCCCTGATCCCATTGGATACGGATGGCATCCTCAAAGGGACAGAGGTAAAGGCTTTCTTGCCCTTGAAGAATGGGGACTATCTCATTGGGACTTCCTCAAAAGGGGTCTTTCATTATGACGGAAAAACAATAAAGTCATGGAATGTCCCGGTTAATGATCTGTTGAAGAAATTTCAAATCAACAACGGGATCATATCCGGCGATAAACTGGTTTTCGGTACCATCATAAAAGGTATTTTCATTCTGGATTTCAATGGGAAAATTTGTTACCATCTTCATAATGAAAATGCCCTTCAGAATAATACGGTTTTATCCCTTTGCACGGATAATAACGGAGATATCTGGACTGGTCTCGATAAAGGCCTCGATAAAATATCTTTCAATAACCCCCTTGATGTTTATCAGGAAACAGGAGAAGAACTGGGGGCCGTCTATACCGCGGCATTTTCAGGGAAAACCTTGTACCTGGGGACCAACCGCGGGGTTTTCACCTACCGTCAGGATAAACCGTCGGACCGGTTCACTTATTCCGGATTCATCAACCAGTCACAGGGACAGGTTTGGGAATTGAAGAATATTGAGGGTACGCTTTTTTGTGGCCACACGCGGGGAACGTTCATTATTGCCGATAACGATTTTAAAAAAATATCCAATGTAAGCGGAGGCTTTTCATTGGGAAAATATACAAAGGATGGAGAGCAATATCTGCTTCAAAGCACCTATTCTGACCTTGTTGTTTATAAAAAAATCGGGGGGCAATGGATTTATCATTCATTGGTGAAGGGGTTCATTGAACCATCGCGTTTTCTGGAGATTGATCACCTGAACAACATCTGGATCGGACATGCCGTCAAAGGGCTTTATAAGCTCCGGTTATCTGAGGACATGGATACTGTAGCCAGTATGGTTACTTATGGGAAAAAAGATGGTTTTCCTTCTGATTTTAACATCCGGGTATTTAAAATTGAAGACCGGATCGTCTTTACGACAGGCCTATCGTTATATACCTATGATGACCTGAATCACAGGATCATCCCGTTTACGGTCCTGAATGAGCAGTTAGACGGGTTCGGGAACGCGACCAATATTACCTGGCTGGGTGAAAACAGGTACTGTTTCATCCGCGATAATGATCTGGCCGTATTTGAAATCAAAGAGCAAAAAGCCAGACCGGTGATCCGTTTTTTCCTTCCTCTTTATCATATCAACATGGTTGATGGATATGCCAATGTGGTAAGGATCAGTAAAGAACAAAATCTCATTTGTCTGGATAATGGGTTTGCCCTGTTTTCCAAACATCTATCAGATTCATCGGGTGATGAAAAGGCAAAACTAATGTTCAGGGAAGTAAAATGTATCAACAGTGCAGGTGAATCAAAGGGTGTGGATTTCAGGAATCCGGATTTTTCTGTGAAACATGCCTGGAACAGTCTTTCCATTTCATATACCTATACAAATCACCGCATTCCTTCTTTCCGGTTTCAATATAAACTTGAACCAATTGATCATGACTGGAGTCAGTGGACTGACAAAGCCTCGGTGAATTATTCCCGTTTGCCCAAAGGAAATTATATTTTTAAAGTCAGGACGATATCGTCAACAGGGGTAGTTACAGATCCTATCTTGCTGAAATTCAGGATAAAGCCCGCCCTGATGGCGTCCCCGTTTGCTTTCATCCTTTACATTATTCTGTTATTGACTGCAATCTTGATCAGCCAGGCGATTTTCAGGAAACGATTTATCAGAAAGCAGGATAAGATACGCTCAGAAACAGAAGCAAAACTCTTATTGGAGAAGCAATTAGCAGAACAGGAGATCGTAAAATTGCAAAATGAAAACCTGCAGGCTGAGATTTCCCACAAAAATATCCAGGTTGCAAACTCAACCATGGCCATCATCAGGAAAAATGAACTGCTGATTGAAATAAAACAAGAGCTCGAGAAACAAAAAAAACACTATCAGGACCAATATCCTTCCGGGCTTAATGAGAAAATCCTTTCCCTGATCAATAAAAATATCACGGACGACAATGATTGGAAAGTTTTTGAGGAGCTATTCGACCAGGCCCATGCCAATTTTTTCAAACGGCTTAAAGCTTCCTATCCTGATCTTACACAAAGTGACCTGAAATTATGCGCTTACCTGAAACTCAATCTGGCATCAAAAGAAATTGCCCCCCTTCTCAATATCAGCTATCGCGGTGTTGAAACCAGAAGATACAGGCTGAGAAGAAGGTTACTGTTAACTAATGATGCAAATCTTGTAGAATTTCTTTTACAGTTCTGACAACACTTCATTCTCTTTCGCGCTTTGTTGAATATTTTCATTCTGATATTTTAAAATACAGGATCTTAGTATTTTAAGCACGGTCAATCCTTATTTGAAGTAGCGCTGGCGTACATTCAAAATAATTATTCAGAGGAATGAAGTATCCATGTAAAATAAAATAATTGATTTCTTAGGTATTTCATTCGTAACTTAGCTATGAAATATTATTCCTGACTAAATCCTGTTCATTATGTATGATAAAATTTTACACAAGCGTAAACCGGTTTTGATGAAGGCCTGTTTATTTCTATTAATGGTTATAGGGTCCAGTGGGTTGTCTTTCGCCCAGGTGCGGACCGTCAAAGGGACAGTTACGGCTGCCGACACCAAAGAAACCCTTCCCGGAGCTACTATACAGGTTAAAGGGACATCTACGGGAACCGTCACCGACGTGGATGGGAAGTACACCTTACCCGTGAAGACAGAGAAAGCCGTTCTGGTCTTTTCCTATGTCGGTTACATCACGAAAGAAATCGAGTTGGGGAACCAGTTGGTTGTTGACGCGATCCTGGAATTAAAAAAAACCACCTTGGACGAAGTGGTTGTTATCGGTTACGGATCAGTGAGGAAAAGCGACCTTTCCGGATCAGTCGGAAGTGTGAAATCGGAGGACATCACCAAAATCACTTCATTTAACCCGGTTCAAAGCCTGCAGGGAAATGTGACCGGTGTTCAGGTTACCAGCCCTTCCGGAACACCTGGTGAAAATCCGGCCGTCAGGATCCGGGGCGTCGGGACCTTTGGCAACTCAAATCCGATCTATGTTGTCGATGGAGTCATTGTTGATGACATCTCTTTCCTTAACAGCAACGACATCACCTCCATGGAGGTACTGAAAGACGCCTCGGCATCTGCTATTTATGGTTCGCGTGGCGCCAATGGCGTTATCATGGTGACCACAAAAATGGGGAAAACCACGGATGAAAAAACCGTCTTTAACTTTTCAGGGGAAGTGGGGATCCAGAACCTTGCAAAAAAAATTGATCTGTTGAGCGGACGGGATTTCGCCATTATTTCGAACGAGATTAAATCCGGCACTTACAATAATGTCGATGCCGTTCCAAACACTGACTGGCAGGATTTAATTTTTCATTCGGCCCCGGTTTATGATTTTCAGTTATCGGCCTCGGGTTCTGCTAAAAATATTCAATATTACATCAGTGGGGGATATTTTAAACAAGGCGGGATCATTGATAAATCCAACTATGAACGTATCACGCTGAAAATAAATAACATTTATAACTTATCCCAATATGTAAAACTGGGTAACAATATAACCCTCGCCCCATATACCCAGCAGGTGGCCCCTAATGTGACCTATGAGGCATACAGGGCAAAACCAACGCTGGAACCTTATTACGCTGATGGAAGCTTTGCCGCGGTTACCGGTGTCGGGAACCCGCTTGCTGACCTGGAATATTCAAATAACTTCAACAAAGGAGTAAGAGGGGTCGGAAACATCTTCATGGATGTCAACTTCCTGAAGGACTTTACCTTCAAAACCAGTTTTGGGGTAGATGCCGGGTATAACAGATCGGAAAGCTTTACGCCTGCCTATACAGTATATAATCCTAACGGGAGCATCTCGCAGCAGCAAAACATCATGAGCCGCCTGACCAAGAATAACAGCTATACTTTTACCTGGTTGTGGGAAAACACCCTGAATTATAAAAAAGAATTCGGCAAACATTCAATCGATGCCATAGCCGGATATACCATGCAAAATGCAACGTCCAACGGGCTTGACATAGCCGGCGACAATCTCATCCGCGACGGGGAGAGTTTCTGGTATATCCTGCCTTCCTATATCTATGATCCTTCCAATGACGTCAATACGATCAGCAAGATTGAAGAATCGGTGAACCTGCAACAATATTATTCCATGATCTCATTTCTGGTCCGCGTTAATTATGTCTTCAATAAAAAATATATCGTGACTGCTACCTTCAGAAGCGACGGTTCATCCAAATTTGCCACGAATAACCAATATGCGAGTTTCCCGTCGTTTGCCCTTGGATGGAATGTTTCAGAGGAAAAATTCATGCAGGACATCAAATGGCTGAATAAATTAAAGGTGAGGGCAAGCTGGGGTAAGCTCGGAAATGATAAAATTGATTACTGGGAACGTTATGCACGGGTTCAATCTGACCTCCCTGCAATATTTGGAATAAACAATGATCCCAATTCAGGCGCATCTTATGGGATAAACGGAAATCCCAACCTGAAGTGGGAAGTAACTACACAAACTGACATCGGGCTTGAATTTGGTTTATTTGACAGCCGGCTTACCGCGGAATTTGATTATTATAATAAAAAAACCGACGATATCCTTGTCCTGTTATCCACACCCGGATATCTCGGAAACGGGTCCGGCGCTAAAGTGATGTTCAATGCCGCTTCGGTCGTGAACAGGGGAATCGAATTCAATCTCTCCTGGCGCGACCAGGTTGGGAAACTTAAATATAATGTAGGGGTGCTGGGAACCACCATCCATAATGAAGTACTGAGCATCGGCGGGAACAGTGGCGTGGATTCTGTTCTGATAGGTGGGTATCTGGGGAATGGGCTCCCGGTCACCCAGAGTAAGGTGGGCTTACCTATCGGGGCATTTTACGGATATCAGACTGATGGTATCTTTCAGACCCAGGCCGAACTGGATGCTTACCCCCATAATAGTCAGGCTGTGGTAGGCGATCTGCGGTTTGTTGATGTTAACGGAGATGGAAAAATTGATGGCTTGGACAGGACTTATATCGGGAGCCCGATCCCAACCTTCATTTTTGGTTTTAATTTCGGATTTGAAATTATTGGCATTGACTTTTCAGTTAACATACAGGGTCAGACAGGAAATAAAATTTTCAATGGAAAAGAAGCTGTCAGACCGGATCCATATAATTTTGAAAGTCATGTACTTGATCGTTGGACTGGGCCTGGGACCAGTGACACCGAACCACGGGCTTCCTTTGGGGGCTATAATTATACGCCTTCCGATCATTTCATCCAGGATGGATCTTTCCTGAGGGTACGGAATGTCACCCTGGGTTATACGCTTCCTTCTTCGTGGAGCGCTAAAATTTATATGCAAAAACTCAGGATTTATGTAAAAGCCGATAATCTTTACACCTTGACAAAATATACAGGATATACTCCGGAAATTAGCAGTAGTGATCCTTTATCATCGGGTATTGACAATGGCGCATACCCTATTACGGCTGTTTATTCAATTGGCATCAATTTAAATTTTTAAGGATATGAGAACACAAGCCAAATTATATTTTTCGATCCTGGTCGTCACAACCAGCATATTTTTCAGCGGATGCAAAAAATTTCTGGAGAAAGACCTTCAGGGCACGCTGACCCAGCAATTATTCCCCACCTCTCCGTCGGATGCTTTGTTAGCGACAAATGCCACGTATGAAGCCGTCAGGGAATGGTATTACAGCGCGGGAGGCTTTCCCATTTTTGATATCATGTCGGATGATGCCCGAAAAGGAAGTAACCCTGACGACGCGGCTTCCACCGTGGGCCCCTATGATGTGTTTACCCATACGACTACCCAGGATGGCATCGACCGTTACTGGAATGCATTGTATGTAGGCGTGAAAAGGGCAAACGTGGTGATTGAAAAAATCCCTGCCATCGCGATGGATGAAGAATTGAAAACCCGGTATATCGCCGAAGCTAAATTCATCCGTGGATTGATCTATTTCGATTTTGTAAGGGCCTGGGGCGGGGTCCCGCTGGTCACGACCACCGATCCTCCTTTAAAACTCCAACGGTCTTCTGCCGAAGATGTATATACCCTTATCATCAGTGACCTGAATTTCGCCATCGACAATTTACCCCTTAAATCAGAATACAAAAACACCGAGATCGGCAGGGCAACCAAAGGGGCCGCCCAGGCATTACTGGCAAGGGTTTATCTTTTCAGAAATGATTTCCCCGATGCCGAAAAGTATGCCATGGATGTGATTACTTCAAATCAATACGGGTTGGAGCCTCTCTTCATTGATGCCAATGGCGTTAATGGGAACAACGGCGTTGAATCTGTTTTTGAAGTAGGGGCTCTCCAGTCGGAAATCACAACAGGCGGGGGCAACCAATATGCCAACACCCAGGGAGTGCGGGGGACCCCCAATCGCGGCTGGGGATTTAACCGTCCGACCATCGACCTGAGGAATTCTTTCGAAACCGGTGACCCAAGATATAAAGGTACGGTTATCAACCTGGGCGACACCATCGATGGTATAAAAATCCTTGGCGACGGACCTACCCCTGACATTACCTACGATGAACATGGCAATATTATTGAAATTGAATGTTATACCCGGAAAGTCTGGGTCCCCGGCGATAACGTCATCACCCAGTATGGACATCATCGCCGGTTGATCAGGTACGCCGATGTTTTGTTGATGGCTGCTGAAGCTTTGAATGAAAATGATAAACCTGGCGAAGCCTTACTCTATCTCAACCAGGTCAGGCAAAGGGCACGGCAGGGAAATAACGCTATCCTTCCGGATATTACCACACTCAACAAAGATGAATTACGCGATATTATTTTTAATGAAAGACGTCATGAACTGGCCATGGAAGGATGGCGTTTCTGGGATTTGATCAGGACTGGCAGGGCGGCACAGGTGTTAGGCCCGCTTGGGTTTGTTGCCGGGAAACATGAACTTCTACCGATACCACAAAGTGAAATTGATATTTCACAGGGATCTTTAACACAAAACCCGAACTGGTAACTGATTTATTTAATCCGGATATCTATTAATCATCACAAATAATTAACCTAAATCGATTAAAACCATGAAAAAACAAATTGTTCTAGTAAGTACATTGTGTATTGCACTTGCGTTCCTGGTAGGATTGTCAAGTTGCAAAAAGAAAAGTGATTCAGACCCGTTCTCTCTCTCTTCGCTGGTTGCTCAGTTAGAGGGAGGAAGTATCAATCTGAACGGCGCCACCTCGGCGAATAATGTTCCATCAGACCCTGTCATTGTAGCGACTTTCACGATGGATGTAAATGCTGCAAGCCTGACAACCAACTCCATCACACTTGTAAGGGATTATGATCAGAAAAGCATACCTCTGACCGTTACATTAGCCGGAAACAAGATCACCATCATACCCGATGAAGAACTGGGGAACGGAGCTTTGTTTAAACTCACCTTCCCGTCGATATCCTCCACTGATGGCCAGTCGATCTCAGGTTTCTTCAGGACCTTCACTACCATAGGGACCTTTGTCCCGGTTGGTCAGATCGCGTACTGGAATTTCGAAGGCAATGCCAACGACCAGGTCGGTACTTTTAACGCCGATAGTGTCATTGCCATCACCTATACGCCATCCTATAAAGCTTCGGCAGGGACTGCTGCAACTTTCGACGGCACTACCAGCATTATAGAAATTCCAAATGGCGATCAGCTGTCAAACACTGCTGATATGACTTTGAACTTCTGGATGAAGACAAACTCAGTCGGACATGTTGATGCCGACGGTAACCCCAAAGGGCATTTTGTCATCGGTCTCGGCGCTTATTATGGTTTTCAGTTTGAACTTCAGGGAACCTATGCCGAATGTAAACTTGGCGCGACCTACAATGTTGGCGACCCCGCGACAAACCCCCATGACCTTGTTTTCAATGGAGACGGATTAACAATGGATAATGGAGGATGGAAAGCCTGTACATACTGTAAAGCCCTCACTCCGACGCCTGCTGAAGGAATGGTTTCCGTTATCAAGGATAAATGGATCTCAATAACATTTGTGTTCAACGGATCCACTAAAAAAGCACAGATGTATTTTAATGGGGAATTGATGAAAGAAGAGGATTTTACCCTCGCTGATCCACCATTGAATGCTGCAGCCGGACTGAAATGGACAGGCACTGCGCCTGATGTTTACCCGAGACTGGCTTTCGGATTTATCAAATCAAGACAAGGTACCCTGTGGGCCAACCAACCGTGGGGCGGTTATACCATCCCGACTTCCAACCATTTTGGCGGTCAGTTGGATGATGTAAGGATTTTCCACCGGGTCCTTACTGCAACTGAAATCGACCTGATGTATCAATCAGAAAAACCTTAATCCCAATTATTTATCCGGAAGAGGGTGCCGCAAAAGCAAAATTTCTTTTGAGACACCCTCTTTTTTCCAAATAAAACTGAATTTGATAAAGAGGGTTTTAATATGAGAGTTTATCCGATTATTGCAGCATTCCTGGTAGTTGCCATTTTTTTCTGTACCGGGTGTAAAAAGAAAAGTTCAGATACACCGACCGGTTCAATCCAGTTAGCACAGGTAAAAGCCGGGCCTGTAATTCTTAAAATCGGGGAGACGGCCAAAGATGTCCCGGTTGACAGCTCTATTTATATATATTTTAATAACACCCTTGACCCTTCTTCTGCAAATGGCAGCATTTTACTCACAAAAACCAATAATACAGAAATACCCTGTGACCTTACGCTGTTTCAAAACAATACAGCGGTCCGGCTTGTTTTTCAACAACCGCTGGATCATTCCGCAAACTATCGATTGCAGGTCACATCAGGATTAAAAGGAATCAACGGCGAAACATTCACGGGAGTAGAGTTACTTTTCACCACAATTGCCGGTAAACTCACTATCGAAACCATCACCATAAACAAACAACCTTTCCAGGTGCCCATGGTCCCGAAAAATATCAATGGGAAAAAGGATTCTGTGAAAGTTGAAATTACCTTTTCGGACCCTTTGGACCCTTCAACCCTTAGCTCTTTTTTTACTATGTCGTCAGGGATGCCGCTTATCTTTTCTCTCACCAATGAAAATAAAAAACTCCTTATCACAAATTCAAAACAATTGACGGACTATTCCAGGTGCTTTTTGAATATTTCTAAGAATTTAACCTCCCAAAACGGGTTCCCTTTCGATGGCTTTTACAACGCGTTCTATACCGCGCTGGATTCAACGCCCAAATTTCCCATCATTCCGGATGATCAGCTCCTTACCCTGGTACAGGAACAGACATTCCGATACTTTTACGATTTTGCCCATCCGAACTGTGGACTGGCGAGAGAACGAAATACCTCCGGCGATGTCGTTACCATCGGTGGTTCCGGTTTTGGGGTCATGGCTTTAATTGTAGGTATGGAACGGGGATTCATAACGCGCGACCAGGGACTGACCCGGATGAATAAAATATTGACCTTTCTGGAAACCTGCGACCGGTATCATGGCGCCTGGCCCCATTGGCTGAACGGGAGTACGGGAAGGGTCCATCCTTTCACCACTTATGATGACGGGGCAGATCTGGTTGAAACTTCCTATATGATCGAAGGGCTGATCGCGATGAAGCAATACCTGGATGCCGCGATACCCGCGGAGCAAACCCTGATCCAGCGGATTACCACGCTGACCGATGCCGTTGAATACGACTGGTTCAGGCAGAATGGCCAGAATGTCCTCTACTGGCATTGGTCCCCCAATTACCAATGGCATATGAACATGCCCATCCAGGGTTACAACGAAACTTTGATCACCTATATCGTTGCTGCCACCTCGACCACTCATCCAATACCGGCCGTGGTTTATCACCAGGGATATGCAAAAAGCGGGGCTATTAAAAATGGCAACAGCTATTATGGATATCGTCTCCCACTGGGGGACCCTTATGGCGGTCCGCTTTTCTTTACCCATTACTCGTTTCTCGGTCTTGATCCGCGAAATCTCCAGGATCAATATGCCAATTACTGGGAACAGAATGTGAACCAATCGTTGATCAACTGGACTCACTGTTTTACAAATCCCAATGGCTACATGGATTATAGCAAACTTTCATGGGGGCTTACAGCCAGTGACAACCCCTGGGGCTACGATGCCCAGTCACCTGCCAACGACCTTGGGGTCATAACACCCACTGCCGCCATATCCGCTTTGCCGTATGTCCCAACACAATCCATGAACACGATCCGGTTTTTCTATTACCAGTTGGGGGATCGTCTGTGGGGAAATTATGGCTTTTATGATGCTTATGATGTAACTGAAGGATGGTGGGCCGATTCCTATCTTGCCATCGATGAGGGACCGATCGTTTGTATGATCGAAAATTACCGGACCGCCCTTTTATGGAACCTCTTCATGTCGTCGCCCGAAGTCCAGGCCGGCCTTACAAAACTTGGGTTCACTCATTGATTTTTATTAACAATTCATAATGGGCCGCCCTTGATGAAAAGTTCCAAACCGAAAATCCTTTTCCTGCTGGTTGCCATACTGATTTTATGTCATTCAGTTGAAGCACAGAAAAATACCAGACAAAATATTTCTCCTGCCGATCAGATAAAAATCGAAACTTTAATGAGGCAGATGACCATCGAAGAAAAGATCGGTCAGCTTTCGCTGTTTGCATCAGGATGGGACAACACGGGGCCATCGATGAATAATGATTACAAAAAACTGATCAAAGAGGGTAATGCAGGAGCCGTTTTAAATGCCTTCTCGGTTGATTATGTCCGGGAAGTACAAAAGCTGGCAGTGGAAGGGTCCCGGATGAAGATCCCTTTGCTTTTTGGTTATGATGTGATCCATGGGTTCCGTACGATCTTTCCGATCCCTTTAGGCCAGGCTTGCACCTGGAATTTAAAGCTGATTGAAGAAGCCGAACGGGTTGCGGCCATTGAAGCTACCGCGGCAGGGATCAACTGGACTTTTGCGCCGATGGTCGATATAGCGCGTGATCCCCGGTGGGGAAGGGTGATGGAAGCCGCCGGTGAAGACGCATGGTTAGGGGGTAAGATCGCGGCAGCCAGGGTCAGGGGATTCCAGGGCAATGACCTGAAATCAGAAAACACCCTCATGGCTTGTGTTAAGCATTTTGCCGCCTACGGGGCCGCTATGGCTGGTCGCGATTATAACCCCGTGGATATGTCGCCAGTCTCCCTGTATGAATGGTATCTTCCTCCTTACAAAGCGGCTGTTGATGCCGGCGCCGGGTCTCTTATGACCTCTTTCAATGAAATAGCCGGGATCCCTTCCACCTGCAATGCCTGGCTCCTGACTGATCTCCTGAGAAAAGAATGGGGTTTTAAGGGATTTATTGTGACTGACTGGACCGCCATCAATGAAATGGTCAATCATGGCGTTGCGGAAGACAATAAGGATGCTGCCCGGTTGGCGATAAATGCCGGCGTGGATATGGACATGGAGGGTAGTACGTTTTTGAATTACCTTGGAGAATTATTGAACGAAAAAAAAGTCTCTCAGGCGAGGATCGATGAAGCCGTACGGTCAGTATTAGAAGCCAAAGCGCTGTTAGGACTTTTTGAAGATCCCTATCGTTATTGCAATAAAACGCGCCAGGAAACAGAGATCATGACCCCGGAAAAGCTGGCCTTGGCCCGGAAAATGGTTACCGAAAGTTGTGTCCTGCTGAAGAATGACAAACAAACGCTTCCCATTCCCGCAGGGGTTGGAAGCATCGCCGTGATTGGCCCGCTGGCCGATTCAAAGGGAGACATGCTGGGTGGCTGGTCAGCGGCGGGAGAATGGGAAAAGTGCATTACCCTTCTGGAAGGAATTAGAAACAAGGTCAACGGAAAGATACCGGTCGTCTTTGAAAAAGGATGTAATGTGAACGATGCCGACAAAAGCGGGTTCGAAAAAGCCCTGGATGTGGCAAACCATGCAGATTACGTGATACTCGCGCTGGGAGAGGATCGCGAAATGAGCGGAGAAGCCGCCAGCCGCTCCGGTCTCAACCTTCCCGGCGTACAGGAAGAACTGGCTGAAATGATCATCAATACGGGGAAACCGATCGTGGTGGTGTTGTTCAACGGACGCCCGCTGACTTTGACCAGGCTGAACGAAATTGCGCCTGCCATCCTCGAATCATGGTTTGGGGGGACCCAGGCAGGAAATGGAATCGCCGACATCCTTTTCGGTGATATCAACCCATCGGGCAAACTGACCATGACTTTCCCTAAAAATGTCGGACAGATCCCGTTGTTTTATAATTCAAAAAATACAGGGAGACCGTTTAACCCTGAAAAACCGGATGAAAAATACGTTTCCCGTTACCTTGATGTTGACAATGATCCTCTTTACCCATTCGGATATGGGTTAAGCTATACCTCATTCACATATTCTGGTCTGGAAGCTACCCTTTCAGGGGACACTGTCAATATCAGGGCCCATGTTACCAACACCGGTGACCGCGATGGGGAAGAAGTGGTCCAGCTATATGTCCATGACAAAATTGGCGCCATTACCCGCCCGGTTAAAGAGCTTAAAGGGTTCCAAAAAATACTGGTCCCTAAAGGAAAAACAAGGACAATAACCTTTATCCTGACCAGGGATGATCTTGCCTTTTATCATCCCGATCTGAAAAAATACTGGGAACCTGGTGAATTTATCATCCAAATAGGCTCCAATTCAAAGGAAACAATCTCAACATCTATTTTCCTGAACTGAAGTGATTCTGATGGTCCAGGGTAAAATGATCGGGAATTAAACTTTTAAAGGACATTTATATGAAGGTCGGTAAGATTTTATTGTTTGTGGCTTTTATTTTTACCCTGACCGCTGCCCGGTGCCAGCAAATTGTGTTCAAATCCCAGGGAAAAGTCGATTATAAATTGACCCACGATGAGGAATCCATGCTCGACTCTATTCAACATAAGACTTTTCTTTTCTTTTTAAAGGAACATCATCCGGTGTGGGGAATTGTAAAAGACCGGACTGCGACCTGGGCTCCTGCCAGCATCGCATCCACAGGTTTTGGAATCCCATCCTTTGCCATCGGGGCTGAAAGGAAATGGATAACCCGTGAACAGGCGGCAACGATCACGCTCAGGATTCTGACATTCTTTGACCAGTCGGTCCAAAGCGCTGATAACAACGCGACAGGATACAAGGGATTTTATTATCATTTCCTCCGGATGAATTCCGGGACAAGGGAATGGAATTGCGAACTGTCATCCATCGACACGGGGATACTCATGATGGGGATCATTTTTGCAAGGAATTATTACAACAAGGACAATGAAGTTGAAAACCAGATCCGTTCGCTGGCAGCAAAATTACTGGGTAGGATCGACTGGGACTTCATGGAAATGCCTGATTCGGGAAAATTCGCTTCTACCATTTCCATGGGATGGACTCCCGAAAAAGGGTTGCACGATTATGGATGGAGCGGTTATAATGAAGCTTTACTGCTTTATGTTTTGGCTGCCGGGAGCGGGATGAAAAATATTGAAAAAAGCTACCAGTCATGGTTACAGTCATATCAATGGTACACCCCTTATAAAGGTTTGTCGCACGTGGCTTTTCCCCCTTTATTCGGTCATCAGTTTTCACAGGCGTTCATCGATTTTCGCGGAATCGCTGATGCATATATGAAGGAAAAGGGAATCGATTACTTCGAAAACTCACGCCGCGCAACTTATGTCCAACGGCAATATGCCATGGATAACCCGAAGGGATGGGTTGGTTATGATTCGCTTTGCTGGGGCGTTACGGCAAGTGACGGGCCCACGGATAAATATAATTTCGGAGATAAGAAATTTTTGGGCTATGCCGGCAGGGGAACAAGCGGACCTGATTTCAACTATTTCGATGATGGGACCATTGCTCCTTACGCTTCGCTCGCATCTTTGCCCTTCGCTCCTGAAATCGTGTTGCCTACGGTACAGTCGATCAATAAAAAATATGGCAATAGACTATGGGGCAAATATGGTTATTATGACGCTTTCAATCCGACAGCCAAGTGGTTCAACGACGATTTTATCGGTATCGATCAGGGCCCTTTGCTAATCATGGTGGAAAATTTCAGGACAGGGCTTGTTTGGAATTATGTCATGAAGGATCCGGTCATTCAGAATGGTTTGAACAAACTCGGATTTGAATATTCCCCGGCGCCCCACACTCAGATTATGACCCTGGATGAATTCGGGAACAAAAATGGCTGGGCCTTCATCCAGTCCGACGGGGTTAACCTGAAACTTACCAATGAAAAAGGATTATACGGCAATGCTATCCGGCTCGATTATGATTTCACAAAAGGAATCGGTTACGGAGGGATACAGAAGCTTTTCCCCATCGATCTTCCGGATAATTATGAATTCACCTTTTACTTGAAGGCTGATTCCCCCGCGAACAATTTTGAAATAAAATTCATTGACAGCGCCGGGAACAATGTCTGGTGGGTCAATAACCGCAATTATGACTTCCCCCGCGAATGGAAAAAGATCCGGATTAAAAAAAGACATATCCACTTTGCATGGGGACCAACAACTGATCAAAGCTTCAAAAGAGTTGACCGGATCGAATTTACCATTGCCTCCTTTGTTGGGGGCAAAGGAACGATCTGGATTGATGACCTGAAATTTGAAAAACTTCCTCCTGAAACAAAATCCTATCCATCGCCATCTGTTAAAGCATCCTCCTATATCAAGGGCCATTCGCCTGACTTTATCATGGATGGTTTAGATGGAACATCCTGGCAAAGCGATGGTACTGACAATCAGGAAATTATTATTGACTTTAAGGCCAAAAGGGAATTTGGCGGCGTACAGATCGGCTGGCTGAAAGACCATGCCGCAAAAGATTTTGATGTTCTTATATCAGAAGACGGTAAAAAATGGGAAAAACCCTGCTCCATTCAATCCAACGGGAATGAGGTCAGTTTTATCAGGCTCCCCGAAGCCGAAGCGGAATTCGTCAAGCTGAACTTTATTAAAAGCAGCTCCGGTAAGGGGTTTGGCATTTGTGAAGTGAAATTTCCGGATATTGAAAATTCCTTAACACAGAATGATTTCCTGATTTACGCGGCTAAAAATTCCCCGGTAGGAAATTATCCAAGATATTTCCTGGGACAGGCTTCCTATTGGACGATAACCGGTGTTAACAATGATGTTAGGGAAGCGCTGATCAATGAAGATGGGATGGTGGAAGTGGATAAAGCGCGGTTTTCGATCGAACCAATGATAAAAATCAAGGATTCACTGTATAACTGGAGCAATGTCAGGTCCTCTCAATTGATGGATTCAAAAAATCCAAAGGAATTTACTTTTATACCTTCTGTTGCCTGGCGTTGCAAGGATCTGAAATTCACAACCGGAATTATAGCTTCCGGTGAGGCTAATAAAAATTCGGTCCTTAATATCCGTTATTCATTTAACAATCTTTCAGGCGAACCAAAAGATTTTGAATTTTATTTGCTGGTCCGTCCCTTTCAGGTGAATCCATACTACCAGTTTCTAAACCTGACTGGTGGCGCAGGGAAGATAAATTCAATCAGGGAAGGGGATGGCAGGATCCTGGTCGATGATGATAAAGTCATCCTTTCTCAAAAAAAATATGATGCATTCGGAGCAAGCATGTTTGAGGAAGGCAATATTGTTGATTTGCTCCGTAAAGGATGTCTCCCTCAGAATAAATCCGTTGTTGATCAAAGCGGGTTAGCAAACGGAATAATTAAATATTCGTTACACTTAAACCCGGGTGAACAAACTGAATTCTTTGTAGTAGTCCCGTTTTATGGTAAAGACGACAAGAATGGCAATCTTAGTTATAATTTTATTCAGGAGCAATGCAATAAATCGACGGAGTTCTGGAGACAGAAAGTCGGGCATATCCGGTTTAATTTACCAGAATCTGCAAACAAAATAGTCGATACCTATAAATCCAATCTCGTTTACATCCTGGTCAACAGGGATAAATCCGGCATACAACCCGGTTCCCGGTCTTATGAACGGAGCTGGATCCGCGACGGGGCGTTAACTTCGTCTGCCTTGTTGAAATCCGGGATCGTCAAAGAAGTAAAGGAATTTATTGACTGGTTTACCGATCACCAGTTTGAAAACGGGAAAGTTCCCTGCGTGGTCGATTTCAGGGGCCCTGACCCGGTTCCCGAGAACGACAGCCACGGGGAAATGATCTACCTGGTAAAGGAATATTTCAACTTCACCAAGGACACTGCTTTTCTCCGGTCAAAAAATAAAAATGTCCTCAAAGCAGTTGAATACATCGAATCGCTGATCGCCCAAAGATCGTCTGACCGTTTTAAAAACGGGAACGACAGCATGCGCGCCTATTATGGATTGGTCACTGAATCCATCAGTCATGAAGGGTATTCGGCAAAACCCATGCACTCGTACTGGGATGATTTTTTCACCATGAAGGGTTTGAAAGACGCGGCTGAGATCCAGGAAATTTTAGGCGAACAGGAAGCGTATGAGAGGATTAAAAAAGTCAGGGATACCTTCAGGGAAAACCTATATGCTTCCCTTCAACTCGCCATGAAAAACAGGGATATTGATTACATACCCGGTTGTGTTGAACTGGGTGATTTCGATGCCACCTCCACAACGGTCGCCTTAACACCCTGTAATGAATTGAATAATTTACCAAAACCACAGGTTTACAATACTTTTGACAAATATTATGACTTTTTCAAAAACAGGAGGGACGGGAAAATTGACTGGGTGAATTATACACCTTACGAAAACCGGCTGATTGGTTCATTTATCATGCTGGATCAACCGGAAAGGGCCCATGAACTGATTGATTTTTTCCTGCATGATCAGCGCCCGCAGGGGTGGAACCATTGGGCCGAAGTTGTCTGGAAGGATTACCGCACTCCGCGTTATATCGGAGATATGCCCCATACCTGGGTTGGCAGCGATTTTATCAATGCGATCAGGGCCCTGTTCGTTTATGAAAATGAACAGGATCAATCGCTTGTTATTGCTTCAGCGCTGTACCAGGATTGGATTGATTCACCCACCGGAATGTCCGTTGGAAATTTGCCAACCTATTACGGAGAGATCTCCTATGCCATAAAAAAAGACCAGGAAAAATATCTCTTTTCGATTTCCGGAAACCTGCAACTTCCTGCTAACGGCATTAAAATAAAAAATTTCAACGGGTCAAAACTGCCTTCAAAAGTAACCGTTAACGGGGAAGAGAGAAAGGATTTCACAGAAAAGGAAATATCAGTCAACACCTGTCCCGCCGAAATAATAATTTACTATTGACAGGATTTCAGCGCCGCCCGACAACTCATCAACGAAAAAAACGACAGATAACTATATGAAAGAAGAAAAAAAACAGGAACACACTACCAAACCTGAAGATCACATTCCCTTTTCACAATTGGCAGCTTATGGCGCCGGGGGCATCATTCCCATTGCCCTTTTCAACATAGCCGGGATACTCGTTGGGTTGATGGGAAATATAAGTCTGGGGCTCAGCGCTTTCTGGCTCGGGTTCATTTTGATCATCCCGCGTTTATGGGATGCGCTCTCTGATCCGATTATCGGCCATCTCTCAGATAATACCCGGACCCGGTGGGGACGCCGTCGCCCTTTCCTCCTGATTGGAGGACTGCTCGTAGCCGTGTTTTTCGTTGTCATGTGGTGGATCCCCAAAGGGGATATGGTGCGTACCTGGTTCCCGACAGAATCGGGATTCCATGCATTTCAGCTTTGTTATATTCTTTTTGCCCTTTTGCTTTTTTTCACTTCCGTCAATATTTTTGAAATTCCTCATGGCGCCCTGGGTATGGAGATGACCACGGATTATCATGAACGTACCCGTCTCTTCAGCGCCAAGAGTTTTATTGGCAATCTCTTCGCTATGAGCACACCCTGGCTTTTCGCGTTAGCCAGCATGGAAGTATTCAAAGGCCCCGGAGGAAATGAAGCCGATGGGATGCGATATGTATCCATACTGATTGCCGCTATCCTGGTCCCGCTTACTTTATGGTGGACTTTTACATTACGCGAGCCTGGGTTCGTCAAAGCTGTTAAGCATGAAAAGACCCCCTTCTGGAAAGATATGAACGCCACGATCAGGAACAAGAACTTTATTATGCTGACGCTCACTATCTTCACCCTGGCCATGGGTTTTAACTTTGTCCAGCTTTTAGGATCGTACATCCCGATTTTTTATGTTTTTGGCGGTGATAAAGTGGCAGGCGCCACCTTGTTGGGCATCAATGGGACCGTTTGGGCCATTACCGGTTTGCTTGCTGTTTTCCCCCTGAACTGGATCAGCCCTAAAATCGGTAAACGGAATACCCTTACTGTCGCTATTTTGCTTATGTGCCTGGCACAACTCTCCAAGATTGTCTGCTACAACCCAAACTATCCATACCTGATCATTATTCCAACGGTCCTGCTCTCAACCGGTATGTTGTTTTTCTTTACGCTGGGCTCATCTATGGTTGGCGACATCTGTGATGAAGAAGAATTAAGGACCGGTTATCGCTCTGAAGGTAGCTTTTATTCGATTTTCTGGTGGTTCATTAAGATGGGGACCGCATTAGCTAGTTTTGTTGCCGGCATCCTCATCGTGTTGACCATGTTCGACGAAAACCAGGTTACAAAAGTGGATGGTTTGCAGGGAAGCATCCGGGCAATACGCAGCAAGGTCCAGTATTGGGAAGGTTACAAAGGACTGACCAACGCCAATAGGGAATGGATCGGGAACACCCGGGCACAATGTTCCGAAGCGCTCGAAGAAGCAAAAGAATATCAGGCTTACCTGGAAAAGGAAATTCAAAAAAAACAAGAAGAGACCAACCAGAACCTTCCCGCCTATCAAGGCCAACGCAAAAATATGCTACTCAACGCGCTGACATCCACTAAGTCCACGGTGATCCTGTTGGAACAGGCTAAGTTGCATCTGGGAAAAACAATCCAGGCCGGGCCCGTCCGGACCGATTCTTTGATACGGAATGTAATTCCCTTAACGCTTCGCGCCAAATTTGAAAAGGCAAAAATAGTTACATTTGAACTGATGTCGCACCTGAAATCAAAATCCCTAGAAACCAAAAACAGCAAAACTCATTATCAAGGGCTCCTGCAGGATATCTCATTCGTTGACAACCGGCTGGTTGTTATGGACGCCAGCTCGCCCATGACCATACTTGATAAAGAGCTGGGCGCCATTGAAAACGAAATCGTCCCACTTACCAAACAGACTCCTTATACGCTTTTAATGATGCGCGTTGTTGAGATCGGCCTGCCACTCTTATTAAGCATTTTTTCTATTTTCTTCATTCTCCGTTATACCCTGACAGAAAAACGTTCCCGTGAAATTAAAGAGCTCCTCAAGCAAAGGAATGCAGAACGTTCTAATCAAACCAACCTGTCGGGGGACCAGCAATTGTAGCCATGAAAAACCAGCGGGATGACATTTAGCATTAAAGAAGACAGTTTTTATCTGAACGAAAAAAAGGTATTTCTCAATTCAGGAGAGATCCACTATTTCAGGATCAAACGCGATCTGTGGGACAAGCACCTGACTGCTGCAAGAGATGCCGGGTTGACCACCGTCAGTACTTATATCCCATGGGCATGGCACGAGCAACAGGAGTCTGTCTTTGACCTGGACGGATCCTCTTGCCCGGAATGCGACGTGAAAGGATGGCTCCGGCGATGTCAGGCCCATGGCTTGAATTGCATCGTTAAACCGGGACCATTTATCCTGGCAGAGTACCGCGGGGCCGGATTGCCCGATTGGTTCATGGCCCGATATCGGGATGAGGTCAAGATGCGTAACCGTAAAGGGGAAATCGTCCAAAGCGACGGAGTGAGCCTGTTCAACACGAACTACCTGGAAAAAGTGACGCTCTGGTACGATCAGATCATGCCTTTCATCCATGAAAGGGAGATCTCAAAAGGGGGGGCCATCATCATGATGCAGATCTGTAACGAAATAGGCGTTTTTTCATGGTTAGCCAAACAGGCAGACTTCGGGAATGCCGTAAAGGATCGCTTCCTCTCATACCTTTCCGATAAATTTTCTTCGGTTGATCAGGTAAACACATTATGGGGAACTGAATATCATGATTTTGGGCAGATAGGCCTTCCACCGGACGGGAAGCTTCCTTACGCGTCAAAAGGCGATCGGGGCCGTGATTACGAATGGCACTGTTTCTGGAGAAGGTATTATGCGGATTACCTGAAAATGCTGGTCGAAATGGCCAGGGATAGGGGAGTCGGCGTTCCTTTATATCACAACCTCCCCGGATGGATCTATGGGAATGGGTATGAATTCCCGGTCAATATCACGATGTACGATGAGCTTTTCGGGGATAAAAGCGGGATCATTTTTGGTGTGGACCATATCCCCGAATTCTTTTCATACCGCAATTTGCACGACGACCGTATCATCAATGATGTAACCCATGCCATGCAGGGAAATAAACCAATGTTTGCAGCCGAGTTCCAGAGCGGCTCCCGTGAATATAATGTCGTGACCAATCCACGGGAAATGGAACTTTTCTATAAAGCAAGCATCGCCAATGGCCTGTCGGGCTGGAATTATTATATGTTCTCTCAGGGCCGTAACCCAAAACATAAAGGCTATTCGGGAGAAACTTTTTACTGGTTCAGCCCACTCACCGCCGAAGGTAGGCACACCAGTTTATACCCTTTGGTAGAACGGATGAGCAACATCATCAGAACCTCCGAAAGCCTTATCGTCAACGCGAAACGTAAAGCAGAAGTAGGTGTGCTGTTTTATCCTCCTTATTACGCTACAGAACTTGAAAGACCGGTTGGCGCTGAATGTGAACTCCTGTTCACCCCCTCTGCCATTCGCCGGCCGGCATATTTCGATGGATTGCTGAAAGCCCTTCAGGTCATGAATATAGATTATAATATGATTGATCTGACCAAAGCATCTGCCGAAACCCTGCTGCGCTACAAACAAGTATGGGCATTCAGCACAGACGAAATGAACGCGGTGGATCAGCAAACCCTCGTGGATTATACAAGGGCAGGCGGTCAATTGGTCGTTTTTCCATACCTGCCTGATCGGGAGATGTCTCAAAAACCTTGCACAATTCTTCGCGATAGTTTGCCAATTGCGCCTTCCGGAAGAGAGATTATAGATTCGCCTTTGGTCGATGTATTTGACCTGAAAGACATCAAATGTTCCAATCCCCTGATCATTTATCCTGAAGGTTCCCTTTCCGGCGCAGAAATTATCGCCAGGACGCTGAACGGGACAGCCTGTGGATTCTTAAAAGCCCTTGGAAACGGAACCGTGATCCATCTGGGGACATGGATCGGATTCGACACCGAAGCTGACAAACCGGTCTATGAGACGATATTGAAGCGATCAGGGGCAAAACTCAGGCAGGCATCGTCCAACAATGATTTTATCGTCGTAAGGGAACGCTTCACGGTTAACCAGGAGGGTTTGCTTTTCGTGGGAAATTATTATAACGAAGAGCAAAAAGGCAACGTGTCGTACACCCATCCCGAAAGTGGCGAAACCATCACCATCCCCTTTTTAAAGGGTGATCTGTTATGGCCTGCCTTGTATGCCATATTAACGCCCCTGTGTATGGAAGTATGTCCCGGATTGAAGATACTGCACACTACTTCGGATATTCTTGGCATGGAATGTAAAGCGGGCCAGGTTGAAATCATCCTGTATGGGGATCGCGACCTCGCCGGTGAGATCGTCTTCGAAGGCGCAAATGTGAACAGGATCGGATCTGCAACAATAAACGGTGTTGCGGTTAAAATGGCCCGTTCCGTCAACCGTGTTGCAATCCTGTACAGTCATGCACACAGGGAAAAAATGATCCTGAAATATAAACCAGGAAATGAAAATTAAAAATCCCCTTGGCCTCTCCATTGATTTTCTGGAAAATGGTTCCGTAAAGAGCATTGAGGCCGGTCCCATCAGGATAAGCCTTAAAGCAGCAACACCCTTTTCAAAATCAGGAGCGAACCTTTATTTACGAAGAAGAACAGAACCCTTGGGGCATAAGGCCCTTTTGGGACCGGAAAGTAACAGCCAATTCATGGTGACCGGCAATATTTTCGTGGCGAAAGGATGTTGGGCTGGTCTTCATTATACCTGTGCGTTACAGCTTTCAAAAAAAAGCCTGAGCTGGCAATGGTCAGTTGATGTTTCCAATCCGACAGATGACCAGGTTGACCTTGACTTGATCTATGTCCAGGATGTCGGTCTGAAACCGATTACGGATGGGTTGATCAATGAATATTATGTAAGTCAATATATTGAACGGCGAATCCTGGAAGATCCCAATTATGGCTCTGTTATATGCTGCCGTCAGAACATGAAAGGACCGGTTGGTAATCCCTGGATAATGTTAGCATGCAGGAATAACGCCATAGCCGGAAGTGTCGATGGTATGCAGTTTTATGGTAAAACATACAGGGAAACCGGGATCCCGGAAAGTTTGCTTGACAGTAAGCTGGGAGGCGAATATGCAGGGGAATCTTCTGTGCTTGCTTTGCAGGAAACACCATTTACATTGTTGCACGGGGAACATCGCCAAAGTATTTTTACAGCGACCTATTTACAGGATCACTCCCAGGCAACATCAGGAAATGATCTGAAACGGTTATCCGGCTTGATGTCAGAATTCAGGGATGGATTGTCACCTCAATCTGACAAGAGCGCCTTCCGGGATACGCAAAAATTCCAGGCTCCGGTGAGGAATTTCTTCAATACCTCTTGTTTTTTACCGGTTGACGACCTGAATGAACAGGAGCTTGAACAATTTTTCGGTAGCAAACGGCGTCACGATGAATCGGAAAACGGGCAATTGCTATCCTTTTTTTGCCAGGATAATAACCATGTGATGCTGCGCGCAAAAGAGGTTTTGGCTGACCGTCCCCATGGCCATATCATGCAGGCAAAATCAGGATATGTGCCCGATGAAAACACCGTCGCGACAACGGCCTATGCCTTCGGGGTTTTCAATTCGCATCTTTCACAGGGGAACACCAATTTCAATGTTTTTCTATCCATTTGTAACAGCTCTTTTAATCTCGAACCCGAAACCGGGCAACGAATTTTTGTTGAGACCGAAGGCCGGAGATTTTTGTTGGGCGTTCCGTCAGCTTTTGAGATCGGGCTGAATCACTGCCGGTGGATTTATAAATCCGGGGACCATTGTTTTCAGGTCCGCGCCTGGACCTCTAAAACAGCGCCAAGGGTCAATATGGACTTCAAAGTTTTTCGTGGGCCAAAGGTCAGTCTTTTGATCACCCATCACTTTGATCCACTGAACGGCTGGAAGATTATACAGGGAAACAGCGCTGGTGAGTTCATCGCCAGGCCAGGGCCGGAAAGTATGATTGCCGGAAAATTTCCAAACGCACAATTTAAAATCTTTGCTGATGGATTTGATAATCAAAATAGCAGGGCCGAAGTACTGTTCGATGATGAAAAAAACCATGGAAATTCCTTATTTGTGATCGATGTCCGCGAAACAACGGGTTTCTTCATGAGTTTCGTGGGTGAGGTATGCAGGGAATACAGCCCGGATAAGTGTATCAACAGGACCGGCGACCAGTGGTTTTCTGATTGCCATGACGCCCAATCTTCGTGGCAGGACTTGTGTTTAAACCTATCATTAAAGGGGGATCAGGAAGATATCGCTGCCATTCAGGAGATCCTGCCATGGTATGGCATGAATGCCCTTACCCATTTTCTGACGCCTTATGGCCTGGAGCAATTCAGTGGCGCAGCCTGGGGGACAAGGGATATCGCCCAGGGACCGTTTGACCTGTTGCTGTGTTTGGAAAAATATGATGCGGCCCGGCAGGCGCTGCGTATCATTTTCTCAAATCAAAATCAGGATGGCGGCTGGCCGCAATGGTGGATGTTCGACAGTTATTCCAATATCCGGGCCTACAGTTCACACGGGGATGTTTATTACTGGTGCATCATTGCCCTGAGTAATTATATCAAAGTGACCGGTGACCTGAATATCCTCGACGGGATTTTACCTTATTATCATGAAAAAGGGATTGCTTATGCGGAACATACACCCCTCAGCGAGCATATTGACCGGCTGATCAGGATGATCGTTGGCTCCTTTATTCCCGGCACGGCGCTGGTCCCCTTTGGGGGCGGTGACTGGAATGATTCCCTGCAACCGGTTAACAAGGAATTGGCGCAACGGATGATCTCAAGCTGGACGGTTGAAATGAATTACCAGGCCTTTAACCAGTACCAGGCCGTCTATGAGCTGACAGGTGATGAATCAAAATCCAATGAATTAAAAGAAATATCAAAACAAATCAAATCGGATTTCAACCGATATCTGATCAAGGATGGCGTGGTTGCAGGATATGGTTTGGTTGAAGAAGATCGCAGCATCAGTTTATTGCTTCATCCGGGTGATACTATGACTAGCATCCGGTACAGCATCCTGCCGATGGACCGGGGCGTGATCAGTGGGATATTCACAAAGGAACAAGCGCTACGCCACCAGGATCTCATTGAAATGCACCTGAAAGGCCCTGACGGGGCCCGGCTGATGGACCGGCCCCTTCCCTATAAGGGAGGCATCCAGGCCCTCTTTCAGAGAGCGGAGAGCAGTACTTTCTTTGGCCGTGAGATTGGCCTCATGTATGTTCATGAGCATATCCGGTATGCAGAAGCGCTGGCCCGCACAGGTAGGGCAGAGGCTTTTCTGAAAGCCCTTCGCCAGGCAAATCCGGTTGGCTACAGGGAAATCGTCCCCTGTGGTGATATCCGCCAATCCAATTGTTATTACAGTAGCTCGGATGTTACTTTTAAAAACCGGTATGAAGCCGATGAACTTTACGATGAGATAAAAACAGGAAAAATCACCCTGAAAGGAGGATGGAGGGTTTATTCCAGCGGACCAGGTATTTACATTGGACTTGTCGTTTCAAGGCTGCTGGGTTTACGGACTGAATCCGGTAAGGTGATTATAGATCCGGTAATTCCGCGATCCCTGGATGGCCTGTCGGCCTCCCTGGATTTCATGGGTCATCCGGTAACCTTTTTATATACGGTCAAAGAAGACAGTTTTGGCCCAAAATCCATTACCATCAATGGCATTCCTGTGACTTTCGGGGATGAAGGGAACAGTTATCGCCAGGGTGGGGCGGTTATTTCAAAGGATCAGTTTATGTCCATGCTGACCAAACCACATAATTTTATTGAAGTAAGGTTGTAATCCCTTCGAAGAGGTTTAACTACATCGGATTTTTTTTTATGTTTGTAGTACTCTTATAATTAAATCATAAACACTATGGACACAGGCTTCACTTTAAGTTGGATCGACTACACCATCATGCTTGTTTACTTTGTTTTCGTACTCGGTATTGGTTGGGCGCTAAAACGGTATATGAAAACAGCCAATGCATTTCTTGAAGCCGGAAGGGCCATGCCAGCCTGGGTTGCCGGCCTGGCTTTTATTTCCACGAACCTGGGCGCCCTTGAAGTGATGGGAATGACGGGTTCAGGGGCCAAATACGGTATGCTTACCGCACATTTTTACTGGGTAGGGGCCATTCCTGCCATGGTTTTTTTAGCCTTGTTCATGATGCCTTTCTACTATGGATCAAAAGCAAGATCAGTCCCGGAATACCTCAAACTGCGGTTCGATGAGAAAACGCGGGGCCTGAATGCTATACTTTTTGCCGTGATGACCATTCTTGCTTCCGGCATCTCGATGTATGCCCTGGCCATCCTGATGGAAAGAGTCCTGGGATGGAACTTTCATCTTAGTTTGATCCTGTCAGCAGCCATCGTTCTTGGATATACCTACCTCGGCGGTCTTTCATCAGCCATATACAATGAAGTATTACAGTTCTTTATCATTGTGATTGGTTTATTGCCCATCGTGCTTTTAAGCTTGCAGGACCTGGGAGGCTGGGAAGGAATGAAGGAACAACTGGCCCCGATTGTTTCAGCTAAAGGATATGCTCCGGATACCTGGACTACAACCTGGAAATATACCGGTTCGGCTTCTGCAAATCCTCTGGGAGTCGAATGGTATGGGATCTTCGCGGGCCTCGGCTTCGTCCTTTCTTTCGGATACTGGTGCACCAACTTCCTGATCGTGCAACGGGCCATGTCGGCCAAATCACCTACGGCTGCCCGGAATACACCGCTGATCGGGGCCTTACCTAAGATGTTCGTCCCTTTCCTGATCATCGTTCCCGGAATAGCAGCCCTTGTCCTGCTGAATAAACCAGGATCCGGTTTTTCATTACCTGAAATTTCGCCGGGTCATTACAATTATGATTATACCATCATTGCCTTGCTGAAACAATATCTTCCAGCCGGTGTCCTTGGATTGGGCATTACGGCCCTCCTGGCTTCCTTCATGTCGGGGATGGCGGGCAATGTCTCTGCATTCAATACAGTCTGGACCTATGATATCTATCAGAGTTATATCCGTCCAGTCACCGGGAACAAAGAAACCGATGATAAACATTATTTATTTGTCGGCCGCATGGCTACGATCTTCGGGGTCATCGTCAGCATTGCAGCAGCTTATCTGGCAAGCCTTTTCGGAAATATCATGGATTTTCTGCAAACCATCTTTTCGATGATCAACGCTCCCTTGTTCGCGGTAATCTTCCTGGGTATGTTCTGGAAACGGACTACAGGACATGCCGCCTTCTCCGGGTTATTGGCAGGGTTCGTTATCGCCTTGCTCCACCATGGATTAACAGCTCCCCTGGGAGCCGCAACCCTGGTTAAAGGAGGATGGATCTGTCAGGTATATACCTATCCCGTCGAAATGGCCCAGAACTTCTGGACCGCCATCTTTGCATGGACAACCGCTACCATCGTCACCGTATTGGTTTCACTTTTAACAAAACAAAAGAAATCAGACGGCGATCTTAAAGGGCTTGTCTATTCACTGACCCCGAAATTCAAAGAAGGAAATGTACCCTGGTATTCAAGGTCAACGACGCTGGCAATCGTTGTACTGGCAATCGCTACAATCCTGACCATCCTGTTTTGGTAAAAATGGTCAACCTGATGATATTTAAACCTTTTGAAATTAACATTAATAACATAAATCCTTCACTAAAATGGGTATCGATATAAAGCTTCCGATCGGATTAATGTTCAGCATTCTGGGACTATTACTTACTATTTTCGGATTATTTACCAATGGCGATGTTTTACTTTACTCCCGGTCACTGGGGATCAATGTCAATCTCTGGTCCGGGATCGGGATGCTGATCTTTGGCCTCCTTATGTTGTTTTTTGCATACCGGACACAGAAATCCAAAAAACCATGATATGAACCCCATCCAGCGGGCGTTTCTTAAAACCCCCATCGGCTTTGTGGAAGTCACAGGCTCTGAAAAAGGAATATGCGGTCTCTGTTTTCTCGATTTCCGGGTCCGCATACACCGCGTACCATCTTTACTGAAACCCTGTATTGAACAATTGGAAGAATATTTTGCCGGGACCAGGAAAATATTTGACCTGCCTTTGGATCTTTCGGGGACGCCGTTTCAACTGGGGATCTGGTCTGAATTACAAAAAATTCCTTACGGCGCCACGCTTTCATACATCGGGCTTGCCCGCAGGATTGGTCATGCCAATGCCTTACGCGCTGTTGGCGGCGCCAACAGGAGGAACCCTGTTCCAATCATCATTCCCTGTCACCGGGTATTGGGCCACGATGGAAAACTTGTTGGCTATGCCGGGGGGCTCTGGCGTAAAAAATGGTTGCTTGAGCACGAACATGCCTTTGCCCAGCGCGACCTTTTTTATATGAAAGCCTGATTCCTTTTGAAGAAAATTTCTTTCTTTTTATCCTGCTCCGTCACTCCTCATTACTGATTTTTCAAAAGCCATGCGTCTTTATAGCTTTTTTTCACTTCCCTCAGTTTTGCCATGACCTCCGCCCGATCGTTGGACTGGAAAACACTCACCCTCGACTTCCCATCTTTATCAAGGAACCGGGCATCCGGATAGCCCTTCGTTTGTAGCTCCGTAATCAACTTCATGGCGTTTTCCTCCGAAATATTCGTCCTGACAATGATATAGTATGTGATGGGCTTCAAACCCAGGGAATCTTTGGCCGTACTGCTTTTATCGACGGCAGCAGATGGAATGCCCTTTAAAACTTCGGTTTGTTTTTTTTCCGATTTTTTCCCGGCAGCTACGGATTTGCTTTTATTTTTCTGAAGACTATCGGCAGGTTTCGCGGGAACCGGCTTTTTGCTAAGCGGGGACTGGTTCCCGCATACTTCCGGTTTGCCTTCTGGATCTTTGACCTCCCCAAACCAGGCGCAGGCATAATTTTCGTAAATGGCAATGCCAATGGCATTCCATTGAACGCCAAGCCATTTCCCCGAATTGACCAAAAAACTGTTGAAATATTCTTCTGACTCCCAGACCGACATAATGGTATCGACCAGTACCGGATTGTTTTCCCAATAAATGATTTCATAGGCCTTGGCCGGATATCGCGTTATTTCGCGGGGTTTGTCCCATACCGAGTTTTTCTTGTTCTCATCCACAGGATAACAAAAAGGTTTCCAGGGACCATGGGCAGACCACGAATGAAAGTTACAGGAACCCTCATCGGGATGATGTAAAAACAGATCTTTCAAATGCTGAGCGGCCACATAACACAGGGATTTTGAGAGGGGAATAGGAGGGAGGCCATGCTGGGCCCTGTCATCGCAAACCATCTGGTATAATTCCATCTCAGTAGGCTTGACACAAAATGAAGCGGGGACAGGCCCCCCTTGTTTGACAACCTTTTGCCCAAAGACAAAACTTCTTTCTCCCGGATTAAACAAGAGGGATAACAACAGAAAAAGAAATAAAATACCGGTCCTGGACTTCATTAATTTTCTTTTATTGGTTGCTGTGGAACGAGATGTATCCCATCAAGGCCGACTTTATATCCTTTCGATGAAGGATCCTTTCCGGTGATGACAAACCTCAAAGTAATCGTTTCAGATCCGGCTGCCCGCCGGACGGCTGGAATAATTACCTTCCCAAAAGGCAGGATATAAGGCGAATACCCGCGGATTTCTCCCATCTTCTTGTTATTTATCAAAATATCAGCATCTCCGTAATCCGGCCCTAAGGTATAAAAAAGAGTGATTTCATATTGTTCTTTTTTTAACCCATTCAGCATCAAGCCAAATGAAGAAGCGTCCCTGGATTCAATGACGATTTGCTTATTCCCTCCCCACTCAGGTCCGTACTCCGACATATCCACGATCTTCGATTTCAACCCTTCTAATTGAAATTGAAGATTTTCCGCTTCAATTAAATGGGCTGGCTTTATTATCCGTAAAGGGATTCGTTGTCCGTCAACCGGTAATGGCCTGAAAGGTTTGTGAGGTTCCATCTGGTACCAATAAGCCGTTGAACTGTAATCAGCTATTTCACGATTCGCCTGCCCGTGTTCGATGGTAACCAGAATATTCTTTTTAAAGGGCACAGGATCAGGTATGAAGAGACGGTAAGCGGCAATCTGGCCAAGGGAATTATTTTTATAAATCAACCCACTGTATGGCCCTGCAAATTCATCTTTGCTAAACTTCATGCCTCCCGAAAAAAAATCTTCAGTGCCTGTCCCCCTGATCGATGGGTTTTTTTCACCATCAACATAAATCATCTCATCCCCATCCAGAAAATTAAAACTCCCGTCATACGATTGCAAATTCAGGTTTACCCCAATGAGATGTCCGCGCCCTTCTGCATTTAGTATTACAAAATTGGTATCATAATCTGTTTTGATACTCCGCCTCCACTGGGCATGGAAATAAGCCACATCCGATTCCAGGGCGCCTTCGAACTTCTGGTAATTGATCTGGTAATAAAGCCCTGAAATATTCTGGTGGGTATCATTGGCAATTTCGATGCGGGCATGGCTCTCGAAAGGCATCGGAAGATAACAAATATAACCGCCGCTGGTCATTCCCAGGTACTGCGAAATGTAAGGGGTATATTGAAACCCTGAACCAAAAAAATCGCCCAATGGAACTTCCACCGAGGGCTGTAATTCGTTGTCCCAATATATCCGGATCACAATACGGCGCAGGAAATAAGGATCCCTGGAATCGACATTCATCCAGATCCGCGATATCATACCAGGCCCGCCTACATCCATAATGGTTACCTTTTTCCCAGCGGGAATTACAACCCGGTCATTGTTGCCCCCTGACGTATCATAACTCGAAACCTGAATTAACTTGCTGCTTTTCAAATAGGGTAAAGCGGCCGGGGAAAGCAATCTCTGAATATCGGTAAGGTTTCCGGTATTGCAGGAAGAAAGCGTTAGTAGGAAAAGAAAGATCAAATATTTTTTACCAGTCACAAACCGCTTCATAAAAATCCGATTAACCTTGCAAAGGTACTATTTCTGATATTCTTCGACCAGCATTTTTGCAATGATGGAATCCCAGATATAATTCGGGGGACAGTTAAGCGATTCGTTATCGGGACTATAAGATTCCCAGTAATTATGGTTTTTTGACAACTGCAACGCGACGGCATGGAGCATTTTATGGGCCAGTTGAGAGGCCAGGTCATGATATTGGTACGACCGCAATCCATCATAAACCATATAATCCCACAACAGCCATACCGGGCCGTTCCATTTACAGCAATAGTCCACATAAGGGCTATACCAGGGATCCTGTACCGATAAGGTGGGGACCCCATATCTCCGCCAGAATTTTGTGGTGTCCGTAAGGGCCTCAACCAGCCTTGCTGCCCGGTCCCTGGGCGCTGCTTCAGCCCATAAGGCCAGAAAGCCGATGATCTCCTGCCGGCGCAAATCACGGGTCATGAAATGGAAGGAATGGTTCTTCTTATTGATGGAATAATAGAATCCGGTGGAATCATCCCACATCCGTTCATTCACAAGTCCGGTCGTTTTATTGGCTAATGACATCCATTTTTGGGATTCCGCCTCCTTCCCCAAAAACTTTGCCATTTTGGCCAGGCTGCGTTCTTCTTTGATGACCATCAGGGTCAGGTCAAGACATTCCAGCTCATCTGAAATATCTTCCTTGTCCACATCAAGATACCGTTCGGCTGAAACCTGGAAAACGGCATTGTACCAATCCCTGACATTCTCAATAATGCCGTATGGCCCCCATTCAAAAGTCCCGTCCTGGTCGGTGTCGCGGTTCCTGATCAGCCATTCGACATACCGGCTCCCGGAGATATAGGCATCTTCTAAAAATTGCCGGTCCCTGCTCACTTCATAAATCTCCAGGTTGATCCAACTGAAAAAAGGCGCGGAAGTGGTTGACATGTCTTTATGCGGGTAATCCTGCAATCCGCGGGGCCCATGGCGGTATGCTATCAATCCGTCTTCGCGCTGCTGCTCCATATAAACCCTTTGGGATCCCTGGGCCGACTTGGGATCGAGATAGGAATATGCCATCATGCTGAGCGATTCATGCAGTACCTGGTGACCATGGCCCCATCCCCATAAAGGATTTCGCGAAAAAACATAAAAATTATAACTGGTTTTTCCTGATGGCGGATACATGCATCCCCGCGCAAGGTTGAACGCGCTCAGGTAAGCAAGCTTTTCATCAGTCGTTTTAAAATTGATCCGCGGGATCCTGGAAAAAAGGATCAGGTTATCTTCATAATAGGTCTTCAACATGAAATTCTTAACGGAATCGATCGCCCGGACCATGTTTGCGGCATCTTCCTGAATGGCTTTAACTCCCCGGAGATAACGGAAAGTTACCTTTTCTCCCGGGTTCAGCCGCTTTTTCAATTGTAACGCGACGAAATCCACCAATCCCGACGAACGCATATTCAATGAATCCGTTCGTTTTTCGGAATAAAAATCGGTCTTGATCACATTGTAAAAATCATCCATATTCCCTGAATACCCCCCATGGGAATAAGATTTAAGGTTACAGGTAAAGAAATCCCTGACCCGGGTAGGGTAACCATATTCCGCCCTCAGACTGCTGATCAGCCGGTAAGGACTTTCGTAACGCCGGGTCAGGTAACCATCCAGGATGGTATCATACCGTTCTATCCCCAGGGAATCGTTGCCGGTTTCCAGTATTGGATAAACCGCCACATCATGGGAGATCCGGTCCGTGTTTTTCACTTCCATATCCACCATGGCCAGGGTGGAACTATATACAAAAAAGGTCTCTTTGACATGAATTCCCCGGAACGGTCCATACTCCAGGATGGCCATGTCGGGAAAAGAAAAATGCACGACCGGTTTCTCGAAATATTCTCCGGTTTTTTGGATCGCCACCTGATCGACTTTCCAGATACAGAACATCGTCCCTGCCTGATCGCTGGAATAGCTTACAGGCCGGCATCCGGAATAATAATCCATCTTGTACGCTTTATCGCCATACAATTGTGACCGGGCCATGGAAGCGGCATACGTGGTATATAACGGATCGTCGGCCTTTGCATTGATATGAAGGTAGCCCTCAACCGTCTTGAAATCCTGGGCCATCATCGTCATTACCGGTAACCAGCTGATCAGGAGAAAAACAAGTCGCTTCATGGGATTCAATGGTTAATTAACGTCATCCCTCTATGTTTCTTAAAAAAAGGAAATGACCGGAGACAAATTTAACTTTTAAATCTGATCCGACATGATAACATGGACCCCTTCTTCCCCTTTCTGTATCTCCCTGATCAAACAGGCGGCCACAGAAGTATCCCTGACACCGCGGTATTTTTTCAACCCACCGACCATTAAAGGGCTTGCACATTTCACGATTCCGGCTATGATATTTTCGCCCGCCCTATGCTCACTCCGGTCACCTAATAAAAACGATGGTTGCAGGATGACCAGGCTGCTGAAAGGGATTTTCTTCAGGTCCCGCTCCATTTTACCTTTGGTCCGGAGGTAAAAGTTCGGAGATTCCGCGTTTGCCCCAAGGGAGGAAATGACAGCAAAACGGTTCACCCCGGCTTTGTGGCATGCATGGGCAAATTCAACCACATAATCGTGATCGATCCGGTATTGTCGTTCCTTGCTCCCGGCAGTTTTGATGGTCGTCCCCAGGCAGCAATAGCCATCACAAGCCTTCACCCCATCAAGTACAGTAGGTAACTGTTCGAAATCGATGACCTGCTGGACCAGCTTATCATCGGTGATATCCATCCGCTTACGGACGACCGCGATAACCTTTTCGTAACCAGGATTTTTAAGCAACTGCTGAAGCAGTTGTTTGCCAACCAGTCCGGTAGCGCCGGAAATAATAGCAGTTTTCATGGAATTTCTGTTAAGTATCATAAAACAATTCATCTAATATACAAATTTCAGAAATACCAAAGACTTACCTTAGACCTACCCGTCGCCGTAAACAAAAGGAAAAAGGAGAAAAATCTGACAGGGTGACAGATAATTTGATAAGCCAGGCAGCCACGCAATGCGAGCAGTTTGTAAGTAGAAACTATCAATAGACACTTTTTTGAACAGACTACCGAACACACCCAAAAAGATGGACGAGCATGGACAAAGGATATAGGAAGGATGATGAAAAAATGGAAAATGGACAATTGATAATTGGCAATGAGTTGTAATGGTATTTTTTTTATTTCACTATCTTAGCGTGGAAAACCTCATAACCGGGTTTGAATTGATGGAGTTTAGTAACTAACAAGTATATTGATGATTATTGAAGACAGATCACGCCAGTTAGCAATCATTGTCAGCGCCTCCCTGGCTGGGTTCATGGCCCTGCTCGATGGAAATATTGTCAACATTTCCCTCCCCTATATTGCGGCTTTTTTTAAAGTTGGGACCAATCTGGTTGTCCAAATTGTACTGATTTACCTGGTTGTCTTAGCCGGAACGATGATCACTTTCGGGAAACTGGCAGACCAGTTGGGAGTGAAAAAAATCTTTATATCCGGGTTTGCAATTTTTACATTAAGCTCATTGGTTTGCGGATTCGCGGGTTCCATCCACTTTCTCATCTTTGCCAGGGCCATCCAGGCGCTTGGCGCATCCATGCTTTTCTCCACGTCGGTTTCATTGATTCCCCGGTATATCCCTGCCGAAAAACGAGGCTGGGCATTTGGGATCTTTTCCCCCATCAGTTCCCTGGGACTGTTAATCGGAAACCCGCTTGGCGGGTTGATTACAGGTCTTCTTAACTGGCATTGGATCTTCTTGATCAATGTCCCGATCGGGATCGCGGCCGTGTTGGTTGCCTGGAAATCGTTGCCAAATGATAGAAACCCTGGCCCTGAAAAAAAAACGCTTACCAGGTTCGACTTCGCCGGCAGCCTTCTGAGCTTTGCCGGGCTGGCCTTGTTGGTATATTTTCTCAACCAGGGGCGCAAACTGGGCTGGGACAATTTGCTCACAATAGGAGGAATTATCACCGCGCTGGTTTTGCTCGGACTCTTTTTCTGGCGTGAAAAAGTGGCTAAAAACCCAGTCCTTGACCTTTCAATCTTTCATGACCATAATTTCACCCTTGGGATCGTGGCTTCATTTGCCGGGTTCGGATTGATGGCAGGCAGCAGTATCCTGATGCCCTTTTATCTGACCTATGTTCTGAAGATGAATGTGGAGCACGCGGGTTTTGTCCTCATGACCTTTGCAGTAGTCTTCAGCGCCATGAGCGCTTTATCGGGAAATCTGTCAGACCGGATCTCAAAAACCCGGCTGACTATTTTCGGAATGGTTTCAGCCACGGTGACCTGTCTGTTTTTCATTCTGTGCATACCATTAGTTCAACTATGGGTGGTTTTTATATTCCTTGTGGGATTGGGGTTCAGTTATGCATTTTTCATCACTCCCAATAACAACCTGATGATGTCGTTGGCTATTCCCGAAAAGCAGTCCATCTCTTCCAGCGTATTCAAATTATCGACGAACCTGGGACAAATGATCGGGATTTTGCTTATGGAAATTCTTTTTACCGTTCCGATGCCATCGGACTTTCATGCAAATAAAATTGCCCTTCATTCGATTTCATCGGAAGTATTTTATCAGGGGTTTCAATGGGCTTACGCGGGGGGATTGTTCTTATGCCTGATCGCCTTGGGAGTTTCGTTTTTAATCAAAGAGAAACCAAAGGAAAAAGCAGATGATCGGCGTAATGCAGTTTTTCAATGAATGGAGTGGGTAGTCATAAACGAACCCATTAAAAATTATTAAAAAAGCTTGTTAAACCTTGATCTTCTTTCAACCCAAGTTTTTTTCTAAGTCTGGATCTGGCAACAAGTATACTATTCTGGCTCTGCTGGGTAATAGCTGAAATCTCCTTACTGGATAAATTCATTTTGGCAAAAACACAATGTCTTATTTCGTTGTTTGTAAGTGTAGGATAATCTGATAAAAGTTTTTTATAAAATCCTTTATCTGTTTCGATGAAAAGTTTTTCAAATTCCTTTTTGTTGAAGGAACGATTCCCGTTTTTAAGGGTCTTGATAATTTGAGAAAGATCTCTATTTGTTGTACCTTCAGTTTTTTCCCTGAGTTCTTGAAGTCCTTTGTGTGTAAATTCAAGGATTTCGCTTGTTTGGATATTCTGGATCATATTTGTAGTTAGTTCCTTATTTTTTTCTTCCAACCGTTGGATTAGCAATTCGTTTTCCAATCTACGCCTTTTTGCGATGTTTTTTTGTAACTGATATAACAAGAAGGCAAGGATTGAAACAAGAATAAAAAATATTGTACTGAACACCAGGATGTTTTTCCGTTGCTGCGTGTCGAGAAGCAGCTCCTGTTGTTTCATTTTTTGCTCGTGTTCAAATTCCATTAAACTTATTTTCTTCTTGCTTTCGATATTGATATTTTCTTCCGACATTTTTTTTGCAATATGAAGATATTCATTTGATTTTCTATATTCATGATTCATTTCGTACAAATCTGATATAGCCTCTGCTGAAACCAGCTTGACCTGATTAAGTTCGTACTGACAACTAATTTTATAGGATTTCAAAAAATAATAGAGAGAAGAATCCCTGTTCAATTCAATAAATTGATGGCCCATATTATAGTAAAATGAGGCCAAATCAGAGGTTGAGTTGATGATTTCTGCTAAATGGCTTCCTTTTCTGAAAAATAACCGGGCACTGTCGTACTCTTTTATTTGGAAATAAACGTTGGATAAATTTTGGTAAGCGCGAATGATGCCAAGAGTATCTTTAACCTTTAAGCAAAAGCCTTTATATTCATTTAACATTTCCAATGCTTTAAAATAGTTCCCTTTCTGCCTCTCTAATACTGCCAGGTTATTATAAACTATATAAGATTCAAAATGCTTTTCGTTAAGATTTCCCCGCTTGATTGCCTGTTTCAGCCCTTGCAGGGATAACAACCAAAATTCGGTTGCTTTCACCGTATCACCTAAAGCCAGATAGGCACCCCCAATATTATTATAAATGTAATGATTTTTTGATTTATCGATAATGTTCTGTATTTCCAAGGATTTGTAAAAATAATCTAAAGCTAAATGGCAAGATTGTTTTTTTAAATAGAGAACTCCAGCTGTCCGGTATAAATCACACAATGTGCTTTGACTGGTTTGCTTTTCATAGTTCAGGGCTTCTTCCAGGTAATAAATGGCCTTATCCGGATTCGTTTGCATATTTTTAGTAATGATGGTAATCATTCCTTTCACTTTTGCATCGGTGGTTTGGTCTTCATTAGCTGAAAGACTTCCGATTAAAGACATTATAAAAAATGTAACAAACATGGTTTTTATCATTCCCGTTGACTTTTAATTGCATTTCACTCATTCATTTTATTCAAACTAAATGCATTGTAAACTTAATAAAAGTATCCGATTCATTTTAAGAGTTTTTCAGCAAGCCCTGAATAATTTCTATTTAGCTGTATATCATACACATGACACTTTTTGTACATAAATTGTAAGTGTGTTGCGTAATGTCAGTAAAGAACTTGTAAGCTGGGTTTCTTCAGCAGGTAACCTTCCTGATTTATTTTTGCAAGCACAAAACAATTTTTTGATTCATCCTTAAAATCTTAAAGTTCATGAAAACATTCTTTTTGAATTTTCTTTTATTATCCTTCAGCTTTGGACAACTTTCCTATGGGCAGCTATCTATTCCAAATAATACTCCCGGGCGGCCTATACAAAAAAAATATCCGGTAACTAAACTTCCTCATCACAAGCTCCTGAAGGATAGTGGTAAAGCATTAAATAGTAAGGGGAATCTTGATCCGGACTGGTCAAAAAAAAGTATTATCCCTTCCGATAACAATTTTGCAACTGTTAAATTTGGCGGGTTAGAACGTGATTCACAGGGCAACTATGTATATGTAGCATTGAATGGAAATGCAGAAGGCACTTTTAAAGGAGTACTTGTAAAAACGCAAAAGGATGGAACAGAAATATGGAGGAAGGAATATATTGAAGGGTTTTACACTACAGCCTCCAAAGTGGCTATCGATAACCAGGACAATATTTTCGTATTAGGCGAAGTCATGAGAGATAGCATCAATCGTGAAATGTACCTGAGAAAATACTCTTCAGCCGGTGATATTTTATGGACAAAATTTTATAGTCAGGATTATTTTGCACTGCCCAAAGGAGTGGGCTTATTTATTGATTCTGACCAGAATATAATTGCTGTATCTGTTATTAATGCCGGAGAAAATAATTTAGAGAAATCTGATCACATACAAAAATTTGATCAGGATGGGAACACCATTTGGCAGCAAGTGTTTACAAAACAATCAAGTTCATCGGAGGATTATTCCTTATTAATGCCTGATAATTCCATCGTTTTAATTCAAGATACTTATTTAGCCATAAAAATTAATTCTGATGGTGAAGTACAATGGATCCATACGAGTGATGGATCTATAATTTCAGCAGCCAGCACTACCAATGGTGATATTGTTCTTTTATACAGGATAGGCGGCTATGGAGAAATGACAAAATATATTACTAAAATAGGTAATAATGGAAACGCCATTTGGACACAAATGATGGAAACAAGTCTTTGTCTTTTCGGAGGAAGTATATGTGTAGTTGGTAATGGGGATATTTATGCCATTATAAGGAATAGTGAAGATGGTACCAAATTGACTAAATTAAATTCAGATGGAGTAATCGAATATAACAAAGTAAGCTTAACAGGGGAAAGTGATTTTGACAATTATGGATATTATTACTTCATCCATCTGAATGATGAAGGAAAAATAATAGTGGGAGGTATGAGTGAAAATTTTACATTGCTTGCTGCATCATTCGATGAAAATGGAGATAACATTGCCGTAAATTCCATGAATGATTTCGAAACCGGTTACGAATATATCTATGCTTACGATGGGTTCAGTTATCATGATGGTAAACTGCTTGTGGGCGCCAACCAGAGAATGTACTATTACAATGGGGTATGCGAAACCGGGTATGACTTATTTGTTACGGCCATAGATATTAATGCAGAACCCGTGTGGACACAGTTTACAGATAAAGAGGCTGTATCAGGCAATTTTATATCAGCTAGTGTATTGGATGATGAAAACAACACCTATTTTACAGCCAATAATACTGGTATTTTTTCAGTTACTAAATTAGGTGATTCTGGTGAAATTCTTTGGAGCAGGAATTATTTTGAAGATTATGAAGGTGGGGCTTCGGATATTTTAGTCTCCGGTAATTCAATTATTGTCTGTGGATATATAACTGTTAGTAACTCTTATAGTTATAAGCCTGCAATCATTAGTATGGATGCCAATGGTAGCATCAATTGGGAACATATTATTGATGACCCTGTTGTTAATAGCGCTATGGCATATTATATTAAGCAAGATCATAATGGAAATATTATTGTTGCTGCGGATGGAAGCGTAAATTATGTTCCTGTTGTGTGCGTTTATAAACTTTCGCCCGAAGGTGAGGAATTATGGAGTTATAATAACAGTGATGTTACTCCGGCGTATGTATATGATCTTTTTATTGATAATCAAAACAACATTACTTATTCAGGTATCTTAGGCTATTTTGGTAGTGGATCAGCTGTTTATGCAGAAAAACTCAGTGCCAATGGTGAGCAAATCTGGGAGTTTTCAAATTCCTATGGTGATAACAGTTTGTTTAGCCAGGCGTATGGTGATAACAATGACAACATCTATCTTGTTGGGCAAAATGATAACAATGGTATCATAGTAAAATTAGGGCCAGCAGGAGAAGTAGCATGGGAAAAAGTTTCTGCTGACTTCGGATATTACTATGGCATTACCGGAAATGAAAAAAATGGGAATGTTTTTGTTGCCGGTGGTAAAGTTGATTCTGAAGACACCTATTTAACAGATTTGACAGCTTACAATACTGACGGAACGGAATTATGGACAAATAATATGGGGGATATCAGTAAGGCCTCCTATGGAAAGTATGTTATTAGCGATGAAAACAATTTATACTTTTCAGGATTTTCAATAGATGGCAATGCAAATCAGTATTGTTTATTTGGTGTTTATGATTATGATGGGAATCTGGTATATGATTCAGAGTACAAAATTTCAAGAGAGGTGAAAGACGATTTCCAACTCATCGATTTTGCTCAAAACAAGACACATATAAGCATGGCAATACAAGCATATGCTTTTGAACCATCAATTGTCAATGAATATAATGTTGCTTGTTTTGGCAATATTTTAAAATATCCGAAAAACGACAGTATTACAACAGGGATTGAAGTCGTTGGTCATCCTTTAGGAAAAATGAGTTATTGCCCTAATCCAGTGCGGGAAGCATTAAATATTTCTTCGAAAGAAGATATCCATAAAATTGATATTTATAACACGTCAGGCATTTTGATTGGTAATTATGAATTACAAGCAGTAAAAAGTTTCCGCTTGAATGTAGCCAACCTTTTACCCGGGGTTTATTTTGTAAATGTCAAAACAGAAGAAAGAACAGAGGTATTTAAATTCATAAAGGAATAGAAATGATATAATTTTCATAAACTAGGAAATACTTTTTCAAAGAGGCTGTTTCAAAAAACCACGAGACAGCCTCTTTTATTTTGTTAATAGCTTCTATTGTAAACGGGAACTAACATTCCCCATTTTTGTAAATAAGATTCTCGGGTTTGGTTAATAATACAAGTGTTGCTTACACGGTTCGGGAAGAAGCCGTTCATTTTGGGCGTTTTTTTATCAGATATTTTTGCATCTCTGAAATGTTCGTAATTTAGCATGGAAATGTTAAGTGCGCTTTGGTGGAAGACCCAATGGTTTTAGCTAACCAATCCCGGAAAAGGTTGAGATAACAAATTAAAGATGCTCGTGTGCCATTGAAAATGACAATGAAACCGCCATTGATCGGTTAGCGAGTTAGGCAACAGTTTTATTTAAGAAAATGAACTAGAAAAGGGTCAAAACAAATTCTTCTTTTCATGAAAAAAAATGCACTAATACATATATAATTTCTACAACACATTCAAATATTGTTGGTTTTCCTCAGGATTCATTGACTGATTTAGCGATTATTATAACATTCGATTTTGATAAATTTTTCCCTGGAATACATTGGTTTACTGAAGAAGATTTAATAAAGAAAGAGGTTTTAATGGATTTAGAATTACATAAACAAGTCAACTTTATCGGATTTTATCCAGATAGTCTTTTAAGTAAAGAGATTTATTACTGGTTCCCAAGTGGAACTTTTAAAGGTATACTAAGTCCGGCAGGAATAAATCGAGATCCCTATAATGGCTTCATGTCAAGAACAGAAATTAAAATTAGTATTTCTGGGCAAAAAGGAATTAGCGGTGGACCAGTGATAATGCAAGATAAAGGCAAGTGGAAAATCCTCGGAATTATTAGTTGTGGAAAGGAGTTATATTGCACTTCTTCTTACAAGACAATAGATTTGGTTAATAGTTGTAACTTAAAATAACCGATTTGAATATATTTATAAGAATAAAACCGTTGCCTAATCGAGTAGCCAGCCCCGTCGGCATCGCCGACGGGGAGAGCCTCTCACACCACTCCGGCCCCGCAACCCGGCCCCTTCGCTAAAAATGCCCACGGGGCATTTTTTACGCTCAGCCTTCTTCAGTGCTTCCATTACGGAAAAGCGCCTTGCCGCTTGCTGACCCTTTCAGGCCTTACCCCGACGTATAAGGGTCTTTCACCCTCCGGAAAGCCACACACTTGTCTTTGGCCCCTGAAAAAGATTTGTATTTTTGATCTTTTTCTACTGCTAAACATTAGGGGCAACTAAAGAGACGCGCTATTAAGCTCTTGCAATTGTGAAACAAAGAAAGATAAAATCGTGGGGTTTCGTCCGGACGATGGAGGGTGCGGTTTTTCAATTTCAGTAAAGGACAGACCTCAATATGGAATCCTAAGCGTTGATAGGATTCAGTTCGACGGACAATCCCAGAGCGGCAGCGATGCGATAGAAGGTGGAGACCTTGGGTTCGGTTTTGCCGTTTTCGATTCTTGAGATGTATGATTTGTTCGCACCGACGCGATTTGCAAGTTCCTCCTGAGTCAGATGGGCGTTCTTGCGGGCATCCCCGATAAGCTGACCGGTATAATATGCATGCGCCTCCTTTGTGAATTTCTCACGTGATTCAGTACCGACCTTGCCGTATTTCTGGTTCAGATGATCGTTACAGGTCGGAAGATTTCTAAGTTTCTCGATATTGATTTTTTTCCTGTCAATTGTATTCATAAAAAGTCCACCTTCTTTTTGGTCCGCAAGTTGAGCGTACCCCAGAATTCCTCAAAAGCAAGTGTTTTGTAGAGCATTCTATCCATGATGCATGGATAGTGGGAAAGTTACTCAACTATACAACTTTGTAGGTTTTTTTTACTCTTAACCTGGATTTTGGCAGATAAGAATAGGGGGTAGTCGGGGCGATGTTGTGGCACGTAGCGCCCAGAATGAAGTCAAGGTTGAATAAAATCACAAGGATGCAGGTTCCTGTTTTGGCCTGACTTCAACCCTGAACTATTATCTGTACAATTCGCCCATCAATATGCGGATGGGGTTTAACGGCCTGTGTCGTTAATACAAAACCGGATGCAAAAATCCGGAAAAGTGGACAATTTTCCTGAATTTAAAATCATTTTTATCACAAACACACATCATGGCCGATCCGGATAACCTTACTTTACTATGAAAATGCAGATTGCTTTTTACCTCCATATCATACTGATAAACAGGCGGCTTCGTACAACCCGGATTTATCTGCAATAAAATATCGGTTCAACATTTATATTTGCTTTTTTAGTAATTTGCAGATCAAATCCTTAATTGTTGGTTGCCATTAAAAGACACTGCACTGTTGAGATTCAATAAGTACACATGGGATTTGTATAAGGATTCTGTCAAAGGACGTGAATGTATTGATAAATGGGCTATCAACGATTTCCCAGATAATGAATACAGCTGGGATTGCAGCTCCGATATTTTAGAAAAATTAGCCCAGAATGACTTAGGTAAATATATTGTCGGTTTAAAAGTTAATTGGTACAGGCTTTTAAAGGATTATTTTGTAAAATTAGGATTCAATATAGATGATGCTACTAACATTTACAAAAATTGGATTCACGAAGGAATTTTTATTAACGAGTTCAAAATAATAGGTAAGGATAATTTTAAGCATTGGACTATTGACGTCCGATTTTTTTCAAGGGTTTTATATTCATCCTTTCCAGAGTATTTTTTCCCATATACGTTAGATTGTGGGTTCAATAAATTCCAAAAAATATGTGAAGAGTTTAACATTACGATACCTGAAGCGCCTAAGAAAAAGGCTTGGCTGGATAGGGCTACGTATTATCTTGATTTGTGCGAATCTTTATTGGAATTTAGAAAAATAAACTCATTTACACCGGCTGAATTATGTGCTTTCTTATATGATTTTGCTCCAAATGTTTTACATGAATTGGAAGATAATGAACTGCCAAATCCATCAAAAGTTTGGTTTGTCGGTGGTAGTAAATATGACTTTGAATTTTTAGATAATGCAATTAATGATAGTACAGAACATTGGCAAGGTAATATTGATTCAAGAAAAGGTGATATTGTTGTAATGTATTGCGTGTCGCCGCGTAGTTATATTCATTCAATATGGCGAGTAATTGGTGATGGATTTGCTGACCCATTTTTTTACTATTACAGTGTTGTATACCTTTCTAAGCCGATTAAACTTGATGTTCATATAACACAAAAGGATTTAGAATGCAATTCTTTGTGGTCTAATAATCCATTGGTGCGGAAAAACCTACAGGGGATTAATGGCTATCCAATTAAATATCAAGAATACCTTGAATTGCTTTCAGTATTAAAATTCAAAGGACAAAATATCGAAGTACTTCCTTTGATTAAGCCGACAAATCGACTAGATACAGATGATTTAAAAGACGAACGAGATGTAGAAATAAGATTAATAGAGCCGTTCTTGGAATTAATAAAATATAGACCAAAGGATTGGATACGTCAAATGCCTGTTAAAATGGGCCGCGGTGAAAGAAATTATCCTGATTATTGCTTTGGCGCTAATCCTGCACGGGGAGAAGAAACTGCAAAAATGATTTTGGAATCAAAGTATGAGATTAAAACTCAAAAAGAACTGCAAGATGCTTATTTTCAAGCAAAATCTTATGCGGTAAGATTGCAGGCTGATAGATTTGTGATTGCAGCCCGCGAAGGGATTTGGATTTTTATACCAAAAAATATGACTTATAAATTTGACGATTACTTTCATTGCAACTGGGTTGATATTGAAAACCCCGATATTTTACATAAATTGCGACAAATAATTGGAAAACAATTATAAATGGTGGCTAATCGAGTAGCCCGCCCCGCCGGCATCGCCGGCAGGGAGAACCTCATTTCGCCCCATAACATGCGATTCCCCGGATGATAGGACAAACCGAAATCGTTTCAGGCTTCTGGGCGTTATTTCACAATAACCTTTTTCACATAAATATCGTTTCCTGTCGTGAAAGTTGCGAAGTATATCCCCGGCGCAAGGGTCACTCCCTGAAAATCAACTGAAACAACCGAGGTGCCATCCGACATGACTTCTTTCCCGGTTATAAAGCCGCCGTTGAAATTCTGCAGTTTTACGCTGACCATTCCCGGTGAAGCCGATTTGATGAAAAATCTCATATCGTCGAAACGGCCAGGGTTGGGATAAACCTTCGCCTGGATGGTTGAAACCGGCTGTGCTTCCTTTTTAAGAGTAAAAGAACGGCAATCGGACCAAATAACATCACCCTGGATATTGGAACCCCGTACGGCCCAGAAATAGGTCCCGCCAGGTACAGGGTTAAAACCGGTGGTTTTTAGTTCTGTAAGGCTGCCAACATTTTCTTTATAAACAATATTATCGGAGGCTATATTCGGAGCTGTTGCAATGAATAAAGTATAGCTTGAAATTTCACCGTTTTCGGGCCTCCAGCTAAATGAAATTTCCGGTTTATCAAGCGCTGAAGCATTGTCGGGGGCCACAAGCCTGATCTTGTCGTAATAACTGTTTGCCACATAAGCCAGATACCAGGGCTTGGCCCCGTTCAGGCCTTCGTAAAACCACCAGTTATTATTGGTTTCAGGGCGGAATAAAAAGACGCCTATGTCGAGCGAACCTATGTTGGTCCCGTCATCCTTATCAAACAGGTTATCGAGCGAAGCAGTGATATTGCGTTCCAGCTCGCTCGATTCGGTTGTTCCCGATGAATAACCCACTTCATAATTGGCGCTCCCGCTGATCTGAAAGACTTTCGGAACTTTGATGCC